>JABSRT010000015.1 GCA_013214945.1 Gammaproteobacteria bacterium | reverse complement strand
AGTGAAATCAAGACCAAAACGTTACGCTGAAAAGAAACCAAAAAAATGCGCATCAGCTCTTAACTGACACGCATTACCGGCTAGCGGTGGTTTTAAACTGATTAGTTAATATTAAACTAATTTAGCTTTGATAAAATCAACCATTTGCTCAATAGCGACTTCTTCTTTAACGCCAGTCTTGCGCGATTTGTATTCTAACAGGCCGTTGTCGAGGCTACGTTGACCAATGACAACAGTATGCGGGATCCCAATAAGTTCCATGTCAGCAAACATCACGCCAGCACGCTCTTTACGGTCATCAAATAATACTTCAATGCCAGCATCTTGTAACTGTTCGTACAAGCTAGCTGCGGCGTCAGCAACTGCAGCAGACTTGTGCATATTCATTGGCACAATAACCACTTTGAATGGGGCTATTTCAGCAGGCCAGATGATGCCATTGTCATCATGGTTTTGCTCAATGGCTGCAGCAACGATTCGAGAAACACCGACGCCATAACAACCCATATTAAGGATTTGATGCTTGCCTTGCTCGTTTAAGACACCAGCGTTCATCGCTTGCGCATATTTGTTGCCAAGTTGGAAAATATGACCCACTTCAATGCCGCGCTTAATTTCAAGCTTACCTTGACCACAAGGGCTTGGGTCGCCAGCTACCACACTGCGTAAATCAGCGACTTGATAGTCAGTAACATCACGATCCCAGTTTGCACCAGTAAAGTGAACGTCATCTTTATTCGCGCCACAGACAAAATCTGCCAAATGAGCAGCGCTGCGGTCAACAATGACTGGAATATCTAATTTAACCGGGCCGATAGAGCCAGGTTTAGTACCCGTTGCACTAAGAATTTCTTCTTCGGTGGCAAACTCAAAAGGCACAGCAATTTGCGGGTGCTTTTCAGCTTTCACTTCGTTTAGCTCATGATCACCACGTAATACTAGCGCGACGATAATAGCTTTATCGCCATCAACACCTTTAACGATTAGAGTTTTCACGGTCGACGTAGGATCAACAGCTAATAAAGTAGCGACATCGTCGATAGTTTTAACATTAGGTGTGTCTATCGCAGTCAGCTCTTGCTGTGGTGCAGGGCGTTCGCCAGTAGGCGCAAGCGCTTCGGCTTTTTCGATGTTAGCGGCATAATCAGAACCGTCACTAAAGACAATTGCATCTTCACCAGACTCGGCTAATACATGGAACTCATGCGATAGCGCGCCACCAATGCTGCCACTGTCGGCAAGTACTGGACGGTAATCTAAACCTAGGCGGTCAAAAATGCGGCAGTAAGCCGTGAACATTTCTTGGTAGGTCTTTTCCATACACTCATCAGACAAATGGAATGAATAAGCGTCTTTCATCATAAATTCGCGTGCGCGCATTACGCCAAAACGAGGACGCACTTCATCACGGAATTTGCTCTGAATTTGAAACAAATTAAGCGGTAGTTGCTTATAGCTTTTTAATTCTTTGCGAACCAGTTCAGTAATGACTTCTTCATGAGTTGGGCCTAATACGAACGGACGGTTGTGGCGATCTTTTATCCGTAATAACTCAGGACCAAATTGATCAATACGACCTGTTTCGTCCCATAAATCGGCAGGTTGTACCATTGGCATCAATACTTCTACTGAGCCGGCACGGTCCATTTCCTGGCGTACAATGTTAGCGACCTTTTGCATTACTCGTAAGCCAGAAGGCAACCAAGTATATAAGCCCGATGCTAAACGACGTACCATACCAGCACGGATCATTAACTGGTGGCTAATGATCTCAGCATCATTGGGGGTTTCTTTTTGGGTGGCTAATAAGTAGCGGGTAGTACGCATAAACAAACACCTTTGCAAATAATTTGATTTTAAAAAATAAAGCCGAATTGTAGCAGGTGTTTTTGGTTAACACACGTAACAATACTGCGGATTGGTCTAATACGTGACGATAGGTTTTAGCTTAATTTCACCTATCACGCTACACCTTAGAAATTTGGGTCACTAAGGTGTGCAGGCCACAGACTTGCCATTGAATATTAAAGTCATATAAACGTACCCCATATTGCTGGAGCTTGCCGTCATTTTGCTTGTAGGCCGGGCGCGGATCTTGTTGCAATATTTGACTAATTAATTGCGCCAAGGCTGGATATTGCTGTTGCTGCGCAATAACCTGTTGAGCTTGTGGACTAAATTCAACTGTCATTTCAATGTCGGGCGACAACTCGGCAAACCCTGCCTCGGCGTCGATAGCGTCGCTGTAGGGAATATAAGGTTTAATATCAAGCACCGGCGTGCCATCAAGTAGATCAAGGCCGCTCACTTCTAATGCCGCCTGATTGTTCTTTATGATCACTCGCTCGAGCTTAACCGCTGACATGCCGATGCTGTTGGGCCTGAACGTTGAGCGAGTGGCAAACACGCCGGTTTTTTTGTTGCCGCCAAGACGAGGTGGTCGCACTAACGGTCGCCACCCTTGATCGGCAGTTTGATGAAAGCGGAAAATAATCCATAAGTGAGAAAATTGTTCAATATCGCGCACCGTATCTGGATGACTGTAGTCCGGCGCTAGTCTAATAATACCCAAAGCAGCACTGGCTAAACGTGGTTGGCGCGGAATGGCAAATTTTTCTTTAAAGGGTGATTCAATATGGCCAATAGCACTGATTGGATACTGCGGAGCATTAGGTGAAGACATGGTGGCCTCAATGGCGAAATTAATGCCCGAGATTTCATCAAATCTCGGGATGAAATAAGAAAATACTAACTTGGAATTTGTAGGTTTTTAATAACGTTTTGGTAAACATCAACCGCTTCATTACTGTTGGTGATCGAGGTTTCTAAATCATGCAGTTTGCCGTCATGAACACCGTAAATCCAACTATGGAGCTGTAAGTCTTGGCCGCGTAACCACGCGTCTTGCACTATTGACAGTTGCGACACATTCATCACTTGCTCAATGACGTTAAGTTCGCATAACCGATCTTGGCGTAGTTTAACATCACTGATCGATCGTAGATGAGCTTGGTGTTTATGTTGGATATCTTTAATGTGACGTAACCAATTATCGACCAAGCCTAATTTTGCATTATTCATCGCCGCGATAACACCACCACAACCGTAGTGACCAGTCACGATAATATGTTTTACTTTTAATATATCAACCGCGTATTGAATAACCGACAAACAGTTAAGATCGGTATGTACTACAGCATTGGCGACATTACGATGTACAAATAACTCACCAGGTTTTAGACCAACAATCTCATTGGCAGGGACTCGGCTATCAGAACAGCCAATCCACAAATACTCTGGTTTTTGCTGTTCACTTAATGTTTTAAAAAAACCAGGTTCATTGGATTCGACTTCTTTAGCCCAATGTTTGTTGTTATCAAAAAGGTGTGACAAAAAATTCATTGGGAAACTCTCATAATATAAATCTTAGATGGATCATAATAACGGTATATTAATGATATATAAAGTACTTATGTTCTGGTCGGATCGCTTGGTACTCGCTGGGTTTGGTTCAAAATAATCGACGTGAAACTGGTGGTTAAAAATCAACCTATACTGCCGGTGGTTTCTGATGAGAAGTACAAAGATTGGAACTAACGACGATGATAATGTGAGCGCAGTAACCAAACTTTATTGGTTATTGCGCTAAGTGGGATAACTAAGCCGGCGATTAAAGAGCCTAGTTATTTTATTTCTTTACCAGCAGCTTGCATGTCGGCATGGTAACTAGAACGAACCATTGGTCCACAAGCGGCGTGGGTAAAACCAAGTTCTTTCGCTATTTCACCCAGTGCGTCAAACTCTGCTGGTGGTACGTAGCGTTTAACGGGTAAATGGTGCTTACTTGGCTGTAAATATTGGCCTAACGTAAGCATCTCAACATTGTGATCGCGTAAGTCTTTTAATACCGCAGCAATCTCATCATTGGTTTCGCCCAGTCCCATCATTAAGCCCGACTTAGTCGTCACTTCTGGGTGCATTTCTTTAAAGCGGCGTAATAACTCTAACGAATTTTTATAATGAGCGCCGGGACGCACTTCACGGTATAAATGCGGTGCTGTTTCTAAATTGTGGTTAAAAACATCAGGTGGCTCGGTGCTTAGGATCTCAAGCGCTTTGTCCATCCGGCCTTTAAAATCAGGCACCAATATTTCAATTTTTATTGAAGGTACTTCAGCACGAATAGCTTTAATACAATCGGCAAAGTGTTGAGCGCCACCGTCACGTAAATCATCACGATCGACCGAAGTAATGACCACATATTTTAACTTCATATCACGCACTGTTAGGGCGAGTTTCTCAGGCTCTTCGGCGTTGACTGGTAGCGGTCTGCCATGTCCAACATCGCAAAATGGGCAGCGGCGAGTACAAATAGCGCCAAGGATCATAAACGTTGCCGTGCCATGGGTGAAACATTCGCTTAAGTTAGGGCAAGAAGCCTCTTCACACACAGAGCTGAGGTTATGCTTACGCATAGCGCTTTTAATTTCATCAATTTTAGCGGTGCTACGAGGTAATTTAACTCTGAGCCAGCTAGGTTTGCGTAACACTTCGGCTTTTGGGGTTTCGACCACTTTGATCGGAATAAACGCCATTTTGTCGGCGTCGCGAAGTTTTTCGCCAGCGACTAATTTTGATTGTTTTAAGTTACTCATGGGTGAATCCTGTAACGTGCTCTAGATTAATATAACCTAAGCGTTGGGCAATAATCTTGGTTAAATTTTTCTCAACCGACGCCAACTCAATGGGACCGCTAAGATCATTGATTTGGACCATTTCAAGACCGCTGTAACCACAAGGGTTTATCCGTTTAAACGGGCCGAGATCCATATCAACATTAAGGGCCAATCCGTGGAAGGAACAGCCCTTGCGAATTCGTAATCCGAGACTGGCTATTTTTTTACCATCGACATATACGCCGGGTGCATCGGGTTTTGGGTACGCCTTTATATCATAGATATTGAGCAATTCAACTAAGCTTTGTTCAATATGGGTCACCAAGTCACGAACGCCACACTTTAACCGGCGAATATCTAATAAGAAATAAGCGACTAATTGGCCCGGTCCATGATAGGTTACTTGACCGCCACGATCGACCTTTACCACCGGAATATCGCCGGGAAATAAGAGATGCTCTTCTTTACCTGCTTGTCCCTGGGTAAAAATCGGATCGTGTTCAACCAACCAGATTTCATCACGTGATTGTGCATCACGCGTATCAGTATAGTCTTGCATTGCATGCCAGACTGATTCGTAATCCCGACGATTTAATTGTCGGATAACTAAATTGTTCGCTGGTGCTGCGCCGTTATTTGACATGAAACCCCTTTAATTGCTGCCAATTATCTACTATTTCTTCCTAAAGCACGTAACGTACAATATCGATCGCCGAAAGTTCGGTATAAAGTAACTCGATTTGTTGTTTGCTTTGTACGCGCACAGTATATGAAATTGAGTTATATTTTCCGCTACTGCTCGCTCGAATGCCAGGCTTTTGCTTATAGTCGCCAGGGGCATGCAAATCAAAAACTGCGTTAACAACATTTGGTAATTCATCTTGAGCTAGGCCCATGATACGAAAGCCAAAGTCACAAGGAAAATCGAGAATTTCATCAAAATTTGTGTCCATTAAAATCTCCAACACAAAGGGTCGCCAAGGAAAAACATGTGCTGTCTAACTTGGCAGAATTATTTTAATACCACAGTGTTTAACGCAATTACGCCGCTGCTGTGGTGATACGTATCGAATAAAAATATTGGGGTAGCTGTGACATACCTTATACCAATTCTATTTAAACCATCATGCCAATGACAAACATTGGTGATAACGGTCTAGCAATGAGATTAGCGCCTTGGTAGGGTAAGCTCGATAACCTACTATTTTATCTCATTCGTCGGTTGGCGGCTAGTCGAAAAAAAACCATCAATCATGATGGTTTTTTACTGACTTTTCGTGCTGATTAATTAAACCAAGTTGCGACCATTTGCTTAAAGTAATCCATCGTGCGTTTAAACCAACTGCCAAGTTCAACCTCATTTAAGGTCACTAGTGGATATTGGGCTAACTCTTTGCCGTCTAGTTGAATATAAACCGTGCCAACAACTTCGCCTTTGGCAATAGGTGCTTCAAGCGCTTTGTTTAACTCGAAGCTTGCTTTAAGATTTTTAGCTTGCCCACGACGGATGGTCAATGGGGTGCTGGCTGTTACGCCTAAATCAACCACATTAGTTTTGCCGTACCAGATATCCTGACTCGCAAATTTGTGGCCTGCTGGGTATGGGGTAACTGTTTCAAAAAAGCGGAAGCCATAGTTTAATAATTTTTTACTTTCACTGGTGCGGGCTTGTTTACTGTTGGTGCCCATGACGACGGAAATCAGGCGCATGCCGTCTTTTTCAGCCGATGATACCAAGCTATAACCGGCGTTCGAGGTGTGACCCGTTTTCATGCCGTCGACATTTAGGCTTTTGTCCCACAATAGCCCATTACGGTTATACTGCTTTATCTTGTTATAAGTGAACGACTTTTCGCTGTAAAGCTTATACTCTTCAGGTGTTTCACTAATAATTGCACGGGCGAGCACTGACATATCAAAGGCGGTTGTTTTGTGTAAATCACTGTCGAGCCCGTGACTGTTTTCGAAAAAGCTCGAGTCCATGCCCAGCTCGGTGGCGACCGTATTCATTAGATCGGCAAAACCATCTTCGGTGCCGGCGATATACTCAGCCATGGCGACACAAGCATCGTTGCCTGATTGAATGACGATACCGCGATTAAGATCGGCGACCGACACATCGGTGCCGACCTCAATAAACATCACTGATGAGCCAGGAAAGTTCTTGGCCCAAGCATTTTTGCTGATAGTGACTTGATCAGTTTGTTTGATATTGCCCGATTTTAGCTCACGACCAATAATGAAGCTGGTCATTAGCTTGGTTAAACTCGCTGGTGCTAGCTGATCATTGGCGTTGTTCTCAGCCAAAATTTGACCGGTGGTATTATCAATTAAGATATAACTTTTAGCGGCTACAGTGGGCGCATTGGGGGTAATCATCGCGGCTTGGCTGGTGCTTGATGCCAGTAAAACAGCAGATGCGACCAGGGTTTTTAAACCAATAATGTACTTACTCATGAAATCGTCATATCCAGTAATATTATCATCTGCGACTGAAGCCATAACGCACTAGCTGCTGGCAGATGATGTTGGTGAAAGAGAAACTGCCCAGTATTACAACGGAGGCAGAAAATAAGTTAATAGTAACGGGTTACAGCATTTTGATAAATGCTTTTGGATAATTATCTGTGATTTTTTTTAAGATTAGATCACAGTTTTGTTTGCCGGCTAATGGCCCTAGTTGCATCCGAACGAAGCGGCCTGCAGGTTCAAGTTGGCTTGTCACTTGGTATTGTTTGGCTATTTTTGATAGCTGTGTTTGCGCGGTTTGTTTATTAGAGGTGGCGGCTAATTGCACCACACAGCGAGATTGTTTGGCTGGCGCTGGATCTAATAGGACTGGGTGAGCCGATTTATCGATAGCCGTTTGCGCTGGAGTTAGTGCTGGTGTTAACACTGGCGATAGTGCAGGAACTGATACCGGAATTAGCTCTGGCGCGGGATTGGGACTAAACGTTAGCACTTCAATTTTTACCCGAGTCGTGCCAGCATTTAACATACCTAAGCGGTGAGCTGCACCATAAGACAAATCGATAATGCGATTAGGGTGGAATGGACCGCGATCGTTAACCCTGACCACCACTTCTTTATTATTGACTAAGTTAGTGACCTTAACAAAACTGGGCAATGGCAGTTGAGTATGCGCTGCTGATAAACCATACATGTCATAAGTTTCACCATTTGAGGTCAGGTGACCATGAAACTTCTGTCCATACCATGAAGCATTGCCTATTTGTTGAAAGTCAGTGGCTTGTTTGAGCACTTGATAGCTAATGCCCCGCACCGTGTAGTTTTTATTGCCGCCACGAGAATAGGGCTCGAAACCAGGGATAATATCGCGGGTTTCAGTGACCGTAGGCAGGCGCACTGGCGCTTTATCTTGTTTGATACTGTAACGAGACTTAGTTTCGGGGGTATTGCTACAACCAATGATAAAAGTGGTAATGAAAAGTAAAGCAAAAAAACGCATGTTAACCTCTGGCATAGAAAATTGGTTGGTGATCATTTATTGAACCTGCGATGGGTATGGATGCTCATTAGTAGTCCAAAACCTAACATCAGCGTTAACATCGAGGTGCCGCCGTAACTGATCAAAGGTAGCGGAACGCCAACAACGGGCAACAGCCCAGATACCATGCCAATGTTGACAAACAGATACACAAAAAAAGTGAGGGTAATGCTGCCTGCTAATACTCTGGAAAAAGGATCTTGAGCCCGAGTTGCAATAATCAGCCCGCGAGCAATCACAAACATATAAAGGCACAATAATCCGATGACCCCCATTAGGCCAAATTCTTCACAGAATACTGAAAAGATAAAATCTGTATGGCGCTCCGGTAAAAATTCGAGCTGCGATTGAGTGCCATTTAGCCAGCCCTTGCCAGTGAGGCCACCAGAGCCAATTGCAATTTTTGATTGGATTATATGATACCCAGAACCTAATGGATCGCTTTCAGGATCTAAGAAGGTTAATACTCGTTGGCGCTGGTATGGGCGCATTAAAAAGTACCACAAAATTGGGATGAAGGCTGAAATGGCGCCAGCAAAAGACAAAATAATTCGCCAACTCATGCCGGCTAAAAACAACGCAAAGATCCCCGCGCTGGCGACCAAAATTGATGTGCCTAAATCAGGTTGCTTGGCAATCAGTAAGGTAGGGATTAATACAATAACAAACCCGATCATCACATGTTTCAGTTGCGGCGGCAGCGCGTGGCGGGTAATAAAATGGGCAATCATAATCGGCAAAATTAATTTCATTGCCTCGGAGGGCTGAAATTTAGCAAAACCAAAATCAAGCCAGCGCTGCGCGCCTTTGCCAACATGACCAAACAATAAGGTAGCAATGAGCATGGCGACGCCAAATGTAAACAAAGGCAGGGCCCAGCGACGAATCGTGTCGGGTGGGATCTGAGCGACGACGAACATCACTGCTAACGATATGACAATATGCAAAGCTTGGCGTTTTACCAAACCAATACTTGCCCCTGATGCGCTATAAATAACGATCAACGAGACGCCCATTAACAACAGCAGGCCTAATAATAACGGGATATCGAGGTGAATTCGATGCCAGAAAGATGCCTTGCGGGCATAACCTCTTTGGTCAGAATTTGATGGCATCATAATACGGGATCGCCTGAAGGTTGCTGTTGTTTAACGAGAGAGGGCTGTAAGGTGGAATTAATATGCTCGAGGTAAATATCAAATATTTCTCGCGCGATAGGCGCGGCACTACTGCCACCATGGCCGGCATTTTCAATCGCGACTGATATCGCTATTTCAGGTTTATCAAACGGGGCGTAACCGACGAAAATAGCATTGTCTCTTAGCCGTTCATGTATTTTATCTTTATCATATTTTCCATCTTCGGCGATCCCAACAACTTGGGCCGTACCGGTTTTTCCTGCTGATTCGTAAGGGGCATCACCAAATACTTTATAGGCGGTACCGCCACGTTTATTGGTCACATTCCACATGCCTTTATGGATGATATTCCAATTATTATTGTCTTTCAAAGTAATAGTAGCGGCCTGTTTAGCAGGAATTTGGATTAGTCCTTGTTCACTCTGACTGGCGCCAAGTAACTGCGGCACAAAAATCTTGCCATTGGTTGCTAAGGTCGCGGTTGATTTTGCTAATTGCAATGGTGTGACCGTCCAGTAACTTTGGCCGATGCCTAATGAAATGGTATCACCGATGTACCAAGGTTGATTGTAACGAGCGCGTTTCCAACCTCGAGATGGCATAATGGCACTTTTTTCTTCATGAATGTCGATACCGGTATATTCACCAAAACCAAACTGGGTCATATAATTACTTAGTTTATCAATGCCAAGTCGATAGGCCACATCATAAAAATAGGTATTACATGATTTTTCAAGCGCTTTATATATATTGACTTTGCCATGGCCCCATTTTAAGTGGTCACGGAATTTTCGGTTAACATTGGGTAATTTGAACCAGCCGGGGTCATTAATATAGGTTCGATCCGAGATTATTTTTTCTTCCAAAGCCGCTAAGGCAATGAAGGGCTTAACGGTTGATGCTGGTGGATAAGTGCCTTGAGTCGCACGGTTAATCAGCGGTTTGTCTCTAGAAAGTAATTTATTGTACTCTTTAGACGAAATACCATGAACAAATAAATTCGGATCATAACTGGGACTCGTTACCAAAGCTAATACCGCACCATTATTTGGATCGATGGCAACGACTGAGCCCCGTCGTCCCTCAAGCATATCAAAAGCGCGCTGTTGCAGTTTTACATCAATGTTTAAATATAAGTCTTGGCCGTGAGTTGGCGGATGGTAATTTAGCACCCGAATAATTCGTCCGCGGTTATTGACCTCAACTTCCTGATGTCCAGGCGTGCCGTGAAGCAATCGTTGGTAATACTTTTCAATGCCTTGCTTGCCAATATCACGCGTCGCCGCGTAAACCGTTTCTTCATTATTAGCCGATATCGTGGCTTGCTCTTTTTTGGTTATTCTTGCCACGTAACCAAGTACGTGAGTCAAAGATGGACCATAAGGATAAAATCTTTTGAGCCGCGCATCAATCCTTACGCCGGTGAGCTGATGAAGATTGACCGATATTTTTGCGACTTCGGTCGGACTCAATTGATTCTTTAAGGTTATGCTTTTAAAGCGTCGTTGTGACTTGACCGACTTCATAAACCGAGTATGTTCGGCTTCGCTTAACTCAATAATACTGCTGATGGTAGTTAAGGTTTGCTCAATCGATTCGATTTGTTCAGGGATAAGCTCAAGGCTGTGGACTGGTTTGTTTTCAGCCAGTAATACACCGTTGCGATCATAAATTAAGCCGCGATTAGGTGCGACGGGAATAAGCTTAATTCTATTGCCATTAGCACGGGTCTGGTAATCTTCATACAGATTAATTTGAATTTGATACAGATTGGTAAACAGCACTAACACTAATACAATAACACCAATAAAGGCTAACAGAGCCCGGCGCAGAAATAATGTGTTTTCAGCATTAAGATTACGGATCGGTGCCCGTTTATTTAGAAACATGCGCTCAGCTTATCCTTTATAACTAAGATATGGACGAAACAAATTGGAGATAGTTCCTTAATTTTAAAATAAAATTAGTAATATTAATGAACTATTCAATTTTTTAACCAGGATATACACACCTAGTGTACCCTTGGTTGCCATGATCAGACGTTTAGCTCGTGGAAACGGTCAACTTATTGGTGTAATTGATATTACTCTCTATGGTAAGGGTGATTGTTGTTGATGCTCCAAGCACGGTATAGCGCTTCGGCAACAATAACACGGACCATCGGATGAGGTAAGGTGAGTGGCGATAACGACCAACGCTGTTCAGAAGCGCGGATACAGTCGGGTGCTAGTCCTTCGGGACCACCGACCAGCAAACTGACATTACGGGCGTCTACTTGCCATTTTTCTAAGTTTATCGCAAGTTGTGGGGTGGTCCAAGGTTTCCCTTCAACCTCTAAGGTGACAATGCGATTCCCCTTAGGGACAGCGGCCAGTGTTAATTCGCCTTCTTTTTGTAAAATTCTTTTGATATCGGCATTTTTACCGCGCTTACCCGCAACTATTTCAACAACTTCTACGGTGCAATCACGCGGAAAGCGGCGCAAGTATTCTTGCAAACCGCTTTCAACCCAGCTTGGCATCTTAGTGCCTACTGCAATAATTTGAATTTTCATCGAACTGATTTAAGGAGCTAGGTGTTTAGATTCACCGTTCCAAAGCTCTTCTAACTTATAGAAATCGCGGCTGTAATCGTCCATTACATGAACAACAACTTCGTTCATGTCGAGAAGAACCCAGCCACCTTCTTTGATGCCTTCGATGCCTAGTGGTGGAACGCCGGCTTTTTTCGCTGCAACCAATAAGCTGTTGGCAATAGAACGGCAATGACGAGAAGAATTACCTGAACAAATAATCATTTTATCTGTGATGGCCGAAAGATCAGTAATGTTTAATGTTACGATATCACGAGCTTTCATGTCTTCTAGGTTTTTGACTATAAAATCAAGTAGTTGAGTGCCTTGCAATGGATTACCCTTAAATTGGTATAAAATTAAAGGATATATTTTATCATTGTATTGGCTTATCTAACAGTGCTGGTCTCACATATTTGACCAGCCACTAGGTAAGTTTATGCTTAGTGGCTCAAATTTTTGTCATGTTGTGCTTAATTTAATGGCTAATTAGTAGTTCTTGAGCATTAGCCACCGCTGTATGACTAATAGAATTACCGCCGAGCAGCCGAGCGAGTTCAAGCACTCGTGTTTCTTCGCTTAACGCTAACATAGTGGTTGAAGTCGTTTTACCATCAGTATGTTTAGCGACTTGCAACTGTTGGTGACCGCAAGCGGCTACTTGCGGTAAGTGAGTGACACAAATAATTTGGGTGCTTTTACCCAGTTCTCGTAACATTGCGCCAACTGTAGCGGCTGTCGGGCCACTGATGCCGACATCTACTTCATCAAAAATTAGGGTTGGGGTTGCGACTTTATCGGCAGTTATGACCGAAATTGCCAAGCTAATACGCGACAGCTCGCCACCCGAAACAACTTTATGCAAGGGTTCTAGTGGTTGCCCTGGGTTGGTCGTGACTTTAAATTCGATGGCGTCTTGGCCTAGCAGGGAAATTTGTTCGGTTGGTTTGGCATTAAGTGCGATCTCGAATATGCCATGTTCCATGCTAAGGCGGCGCATCGACTTCATAATCAGTTTATTTAATTTTTGGGCATATTTAGATCGGCTAGCAGACAAAAAATCAGCGGCAATAACATACTGCGCCTTAATCTCAATCAACTGATCTGCCAATTTCTCTATTCGTGCTTCGTTACCACTTAAGCGGGCTAATTCATCTTTTATTTGTTGATGTAGTGCCGGGATTTGTTGGGGCTGAATTTGGTGCTTACGCGCTAACTGCATCGCTTTGCTAAGTCTTAATTCTAGCTCGGCTAATTGCTGAGGATCTTGCTCAAGTTGTTCGCTGTATTGATTTAATTCATTACTGCTTTCTTGAATCTGGATCAACGCGGCATTAATCATTTCACTAATGCCGACTAATGCTTGGTCATGTTCAACTAAATCACTAATCGAACTACTTGCTTGATTCAGCATGCCTTCTATATTTGAATCTGCGCTATCACTTAGCTGTTCAAGCAGTTGGTAACACTGGGTTTTTATTGAGTCGCTGTTCGCTAGTCGAGTATGTTGCGCTTCAATCTGTTCAAATTCGCCTTCAATTAAGGCAAATTGATCAAATTCTTCCACTTGATATTCGAGTAATTGAACCTTAGCGCTATATTCATGTTGCTGTTGTTTTAGCTGACTTAATTCTTTGTTGACCAGCTGATAACTGAAGTAACTTCGTTCAACTTGCTCGAGCAATTTTTTGTGACTGGCGTACTGATCGAGTAATTTAAGCTGTATTACTGGATCTAACAAACCTTGATGGGCATGTTGGCCGTGAATGTTTAGTAATAATAGTCCAAGCTCTTTTAGATGACTAATGGGTACCGCGATCCCATTTATATAACCTTTAGAGCGACCTTCTTTGGATATTGTCCGCCTGACAATACACTGGTTATCTTTGTCTAAATCATGCTGGCTCAGAAACTTAGCTGCCGCTTTATTGGTTGCGATATTAAATTGACCACAGATGTCGGCTCTATTTGCGTCGGTACGAACCATGCCGGCTTCACCACGCCCGCCTAAGCATAACGATAATGCATCAATGGCAATTGATTTTCCCGCACCCGTTTCACCCGTGATGGTAGTCATACCCGGTTGCAATTCAATATCGAGAGATTGAACAATGGCAAAATCATTAATGGTTAGCTGCGTTAACATGGTGTCACCCTGTGGTTGATTGTATACAGTGGTACATACAGTACATGGCTATTTATACAGTATATTTAGTGTTGGTCAAGTTTTCAGCCGATAAATATTATGAAAACCGCTACAATCAGGGTGCATTCTGGGACTATCTGACTAAATTTTGAGTGAGTTAGGCGCTATTGCTTGCTGAGTGGGTTTGATAAAGCTGGCAAAATCCACATGCTCGTTACAACTTAACGTACTCGCAACTACTTGATGGCTAAGGTAGGGCGCGGGAATGTAATAGGCTGTTAATGCCGAAAATTCAGGGGCATTAAAAGCGATCAAGTCAAAAGAGCTAGGCGCTAATATTTCTAATAACAGCGGCAACAGTGGCATTAAATTAAGGTTTGTTTCAATGCTGACGTAACTTGAATGTTCTTGTGGGGTGATATGAATGGTTAAATAGTTTTGCCCAGCAATGGCATTTAACGAATAGCCATAGGGTTCAAAGACAAAGTCATCGTAGCTGAAATTTGGTAAAAATTGATCAAGGCGTAAAAATTTACGCACCAGATCAGTGGTAAGCTTGGGCTGACATAAAATAGCTGAGGCTTTGCGGCTAATTTGATAGCTAAGCAATTCGTAGCTAGGGTTGATGTGCGTTGACGCTAAAGGTTTGTTTAAATGGTAAAGGTAATTGTGGTGACTATTTAAACTGCCAAAGCGGCAAGCTTGGCCATCAAAATATTTTTGTAAAATTTTAGCATCATCATTAAAGCAGCTGGGTTGTGCATGGGCGAAGAATTCATTTTTTCGCTGAAAAATTAAGCCAATAATTATATTGCTTTCGACTTGGCTGACAAAAAACTCAATCGCATTAACCAAACTCGTGGTACCACAGGTCAGGATAACAAAACGATCGTGCCAGACAAATAAACTCGATTCCGACAGTAAATAAGCGGTGCAGTCTTGATTTGAAATTTTTGACAAAACTTTCGCTTGGCATTGTTCAACTAATAAATGCCAAAAATCATCATCAAAATCTTTTAATAGTGAAAGTCGGGTATTATCGATGGTTATTGTTGCTTTTTTCTCGGAGCCTTCAAAAAACAAGGTGACGTGCCTCACTTGGGTAGTTGTACATTTAGATTATATAGTTAAGCCGCGTGTGACCGAAAGAATTTAAGTTAATATCAACCATTAGCTGCAATGGCGTCCAATTGTATTGCTAAACGACGACATTGGACGTTAATTTTGCTAAAAGTGCTTAACAATCTGAAAAAACACTTTTTTTTACTATACTCTAAAATTATTGATATAAGTAAGCAGTAACTGCGCTCACCAAATTATGTTGTATTGGAGGCTAAATGGATAATCACGAAAAATATAAGCAATATTTATTGGGAAAACCCTATGCACTATTAGATCACCCTTTCGGATTGGCAGTGATGGTCTTTAAGGTCAAAGGTAAAATGTTTGCGTCAGTTACAACCGATCGTGCCAGTGGCTTGTGTGCGCTTAATTTAAAATGTGATCCCGATGAAGCCTTAGCACTGCGTGATATTTATGATGCAATAACTGCCGGTTATCACATGAATAAAATGCACTGGAATACCGTAGTCATTGATGGTTCAATCGCCGCTGGGGAAATTGAACGGATGATCGATAATTCCTTTAATTTAGTCGTTACGTCTTTGCCTAAAAAAGTATTAAAAACTATGGCCTTAATTGATTCTCAAGCTTAAGGTTTACGCCTTACAACCTTTTGCTCGTTCCAATTTAATTTACTGCGCAAGACTTCGTAGTAGCTGTATCCTGTTGGGTGAATTAACTGCAGCAGGTTGGTACATTTCTTAATGATGATTTCATCACCGGGTTGTACGGCTAAGGTAACTTGTCCGTCACAGCTTAGTTGGATTTGATCATCGGTATAATTTGGGATCCGCAGCTTAATTTGACTATTACCGGCAATCACTATTGGTCTTGAACTTAATGTATGCGGAAACATTGGGACCAGCGAAATAGCATCCATATTCGGGGTTAAAATCGGGCCGCCACCAGACAGTGAATATGCTGTCGAACCTGTTGGGGTCGCAGTGATTAAACCATCAGAGCGTTGATGGTAAACAAACAAGTCGTCAATATATAGCTCGAACTCAATCATGTGTGCGACTTTTTCAGCGTGCAAGACAACTTCATTCATGGCGGTATTGGTGCTTTTCATCATGCCATGACGAAAAATTTGGGCTTCGAGCAGAAAACGTTGCTCAATCAGGTGCTCCCCTTGTAATATCTGGCATAGTGGCGCTTCTAAATTGTCGGGATCCAAATCGGCTAAAAAACCAAGATTACCGCGGTTAACGCCAACTACGGCAATGTCATAACGCGCTAAAACCCTTGCGCTGCCGAGCATATGGCCATCACCACCAATGACAATGGCTAAGTCACAACGTTCACCTATTGTGGTAAGTTCGACCCGTTCAAGCGCTAGTTCCTCAAGGTCTTGACCGACCATTTCTTCAACTAAGACTTGATAATCAAGAGATATGAGCAAGTGATAAAGCTCAGATAATGTTTGACTGGTGGCATGATGATTGGCTTTACCAACCAGACCAATGGTGTTAAATGGGCGCTTCATAGTATAAATATTTACCTGACAGAGATAATAGCAAGTATACCCCCATCTTTTTAGATTGCGCCACAAAAACAAGGTGTTAATTTTGTGGACGGGCAAGAAATTTAACTTGCGTTGTTAATTTTGGTTTTTACTCTTGAATCAAAAAATTTGATCCCCATAATAAACAGCATAAGTATTAAACATTGAATTTGGAAAAATGATGAGCGATAAAGATTTAGATGGCCAGCCACAGGATGTTGAATTACAAGAAACACCTGTCGTTGAAAAAGATATTACCCCTGAATTAGCTGACGACGGTGTTATCGTTGATTCAATGGAACAGCGCATTATTGAACTTGAGCTAGCGTTAGCGAAAAGCGAAGAAAAAGTTGCTGCACAACAAGATGGTGTTTTACGTGGTCGTGCCGATATTGAAAATATGCGTCGTCGCGTTAGCATTGATGTAGAAAAAGCGCATAAATTTGCACTTAATAAATTTGCGTCAGAATTATTACCTGTAGTTGATAACTTAGATCGTGCCTTATCATCAATTGATAAAGACAACGAAGAGTTTAAGTCAATTATTGAAGGTATTGAGATGACACTTAATAGCTTTACTACTGCGCTGGATAAATCAGGTGTTAAGCAAATAAACCCAGTGGGCGAAATATTCAACCCAGAATTGCATCAAGCAATGACCATGATTGAAGTCCCTGGCGCTGAGCCAAACTCGGTCATTGACTGCATGCAAAAAGGTTATGAGCTAAACGGTCGTTTGTTACGCCCGGCGATGGTTGTCGTTGCTAAACCTGCACCATTAGATACGAAAGCTTAAATTAAAAGTTATTGCCAAGCTAAGACGTTAGCTTGAGTCAAAGAAAAGCCAGTTTGCAATGCAAACTGGCTTTTTTATGTTTACGACTAAATGGATTTAGGAGGTAGAGTAACGCAGGAGCAGTTACCGAGGATGAACGGTCAAGCTTTTTGCTCCTGCAAAGCTTAAGTACATGCATCCCTGCATGCAATGTCGCGGTGCCAAGGACGGCATAGAGCGACGATGTTTACGACTAAATGGATTTAGGAGGTAGAGTAACGCAGGAGCAATTATCGAGTCAGGAAATTAGTTCCAGACATTTCCTAAGTAGCACCATCCCTGGTGTCACAGGTTTTAAGTTCCAGACAAAACCTAAGTACCACCATCCCTGGTGGCAATAGCATAGAGCGGCGATGCTTACGACTAAATGGATTTAGGAGGTAGGGTAACGCAGGAGCAGTTTTTAGTTAAACACCAGTTGAATTTGACCACTAACCCGGACATTTATTTTGCTGGTACCGCTGCTAACGGAAGGTGCTGACATGTTCTCTGCTGACATCGACATTGCTGATTTCATCATCATGGATCGGGCTTGCGGCATAAATTGCATGCCGGAGTTAACATCAACATTAACCACTCGGTAGCTATCAGCGCCCATTGTTTGCTGAATTAAGGTCGCACGCGCTTTAAATTGGTTCAGTGCCGTCACTGATAATTTATCTTGGACGTTGTGACGAACCTTTTTACTGATTTCAAATTTCATGCTCGACAGTTTTAACTGTGATTGCAGTTTACCTATTAAGTCGGTCATTTGCTTAACGTCGCTGCTTTTTAAAATGAGTTGTTGCGACGCTTGCCAACCGGAAATTTTTTGGCGCTGATAAGTGGGGTGAGTCTGGTAATTTCCCGTTTGATAATTTATATCTGAGCTTGAGGCTAGTATTTTTAGCGCTGCGTTCATCTGCTGATTAACTTTGTTACTAACGGTAGCGGAACTTTGCGCTTGATGGGAAGCGGTCAGTGTTACCTTCATTATGTCATTATCAACCTGTTCTTCAGTAGCGGCCACCAGTTGATAGAGATTAAAGTTCAGCTCGGTCGCTGAAGCGGCCAGTGAGAAAGTCGTCAATAATAAGCTAATGAATAGTTGGTGTAGTTTATACATCGTAATTCCTTAAAGTTTGCCAATATTTTAGAAATGAAATGAATACCATAACAGGGCGCGGTAGTTGGTTAATAATTCTTTTGGGCAAAAACAAAAAAAAGTTCAATTATTTTTCAAACTTGCCTTGGCATTTGAAATTGCACCCCCATATATAATTCTAAGCAAAGGGTCGTTTATTACAAACACCCACATTCATATTATTAGTCATTTAATGACATTGTTTTGGAGAATCCCCGATGGGCAGAATTATCGGTATTGACTTAGGTACAACAAACTCTTGTGTGGCAGTATTAGACGGCGAAAAAACTCGCATCATTGAAAATGCTGAAGGCGATCGCACAACCCCTTCGATCATCGCTTACACTGAAAATGAAGTGTTAGTTGGTCAGCCAGCAAAACGTCAAGCGGTAACAAACCCACATAACACGTTATTCGCTATTAAGCGTTTAATTGGTCGTCGTTTTGAAGATGAAGTTGTACAACGTGATGTTAAAATCATGCCTTACAACATCGTTAAAGCAGACAACGGTGATGCATGGGTTGAAGCTCAAGACAAGAAAATGGCGCCGCCACAAGTTTCAGCTGAAATTCTTAAGAAAATGAAAAAGACTGCTGAAGACTATCTTGGTGAAGAAGTTACTGAAGCCGTAATCACAGTTCCTGCTTACTTTAACGATGCACAGCGTCAAGCAACTAAAGATGCGGGTCGTATTGCTGGTCTAGACGTTAAGCGTATTATCAACGAACCAACGGCTGCTGCTCTTGCTTATGGCATGGACAAAAAAGCGGGCGACAATGTTGTTGCTGTTTATGACCTTGGTGGTGGTACATTCGATATTTCAATCATCGAAATCGATGAAATGGATGGCGAGCACACGTTTGAAGTATTAGCAACTAACGGTGATACTCACCTAGGTGGTGAAGATTTCGATAGCCGTTTAATCAACTACCTAGTAGCAGAATTCAAGAAAGATCAAGGCATCGACATCAGCAATGATCCTTTAGCGCTTCAGCGTTTAAAAGAAGCTGCTGAAAAAGCTAAAATCGAATTATCTACAACACAACAGACTGAAGTTAACTTACCGTACATCACGGCTGACGCAACGGGTCCTAAGCACTTAGCCATTAAAGTTACTCGTGCAAAACTAGAATCACTGGTTGAAGACCTAGTTGAGCGTACTCTTGAGCCACTACGTGTTGCACTAGCTGATTCAGAACTAAGCCTAAGCGACATCGATGATGTTATCTTGGTTGGTGGTCAAACTCGTATGCCACTAGTACAACAGAAAGTTACTGAGTTCTTCGGTAAAGAGCCACGTAAAGACGTTAACCCAGACGAAGCAGTAGCAATGGGCGCAGCTGTACAAGGCGGCGTACTTTCTGGTGACGTAACTGACGTACTACTACTTGATGTTACTCCACTGTCTCTAGGTATCGAAACTATGGGCGGCGTGATGACTAACGTTATCACTAAAAACAGCACTATCCCGACTAAGCAAGCACAAACATTCTCAACTGCTGAAGACAATCAGTCTGCAGTAACGATTCATGTTTGTCAGGGCGAGCGTAAGCGCGCTAGCGATAACAAATCTCTAGGTCAATTTAATCTTGAAGGTATCCGTGCTGCAATGCGTGGCACACCGCAAATCGAAGTAACATTCGATGTTGATGCTGATGGTATCTTACACGTATCTGCGAAAGACAAAGATACGGGTCAAGAACAGAAAATCACTATCAAAGCCTCTTCAGGTCTAGACGAAGCTGAAATTGAAAAAATGGTTCGTGATGCAGAAGCTAATGCTGAAGAAGATGCGAAATTTGAAGAACTAGTTCAAGCACGTAACCAAGCTGACGGTATGGTTCACGCAACTCGCAAGCAAGTAGAAGAAGCGGGTGATGACTTACCAAGTGACGAAAAAGAGAAAATTGAAGCGGCACTTAAAGAGTTAGAAGACGCAGCGAAAAGCGAAGACAAAGAAGCTATCGAAGCTAAAACTCAAGCGTTAATGGAAGCTTCTGCTAAATTAATGGAAATTGCTCAAGCGAAAGCACAAGCCGGTGCAGCACCTGAAGGCCAAGCTGCAGAGCAAGCTAAGTCAGATGATGATGTAGTAGATGCTGAGTTTGAAGAAGTTAAAGAAGACGACAAAAAATAATCGTCGTTCACTTTAAATAGACCAACGGGCGTTTAGGGAAACCTTGACGCCCGTAGTCGTAACTAGGTTTGAGTAAATTTTATGTCAAAACGTGATTATTATGAAATTTTGGGTGTTGCTAAAACTGCAACGGATAAAGAATTAAAAAAGGCGTACAAACGTCTTGCGATGAAATGTCATCCAGATCGTAACCCAGACGATGCAACCGCGGTTGATAAATTTAAAGAGCTGCAAGAAGCCTATGACGTTTTAGGCGATGAGCAAAAGCGCGGCGCGTATGATCAATACGGCCATGCTGGTGTTGATCAAAGCCGAGGCGGCGGTGGCCCACAAGATTTCGGTGACGTGTTTGGTGACATGTTTGGCGATATCTTTGGTGGCGGCGGCGCTGGTGGTCGTGGCCGTCAACGTGGTCCTGCTCGTGGTGCCGATTTACGTTACAACATGGAATTAACCCTTGAAGAAGCGGTTAAGGGTGTTAGTAAAGACATTCAAGTACCTTCACTGCAAGGCTGTGATGATTGTCATGGTAGTGGCGCTAAAAAAGGTACATCAGCTAATACTTGTGGTACCTGTCATGGTCAAGGCCAGGTTCAGATGCGTCAAGGGTTCTTTGCCGTTCAGCAGGCTTGTCCTACTTGTCGTGGTAAAGGCAAAATAATTAAAGATCCGTGTCGTACTTGTTACGGCGAAGGTCGTTATGAAAAAACCAAAACGTTAGCGGTTAAAATCCCAGCGGGTGTTGATACCGGCGACCGGATCCGTTTAACGGGTGAAGGTGAAGCGGGCGAAACTGGGGCGCCTAAAGGTGACTTATACGTTCAGGTTCATGTTAAAGAGCACGCTATTTTTGAGCGAGACGGTAACAACCTTTATTGTGAAGTGCCTATTTCGTTCTCTAATGCAGCACTTGGTGGTGACATTGAAGTACCAACCCTTGACGGTAAAGTTAAACTAAAAGTTGCTAGCGAAACTCAAAGTGGTCGAATGTTCCGACTACGCGGCAAAGGTGTTAAATCAGTACGTAGTAACAGCACTGGCGATTTAATTTGCAAAGTGGTTGTTGAAACTCCGGTTAAGCTGACTGAACATCAACGCAAGCTACTCAAAGAATTTGACGAAGCGGTGAATGGTTCTTCAAAAGAACATAAACCTAAAGCACAGGGTTTTTTCGACGGTGTGAAACACTTTTTTGATGACCTAGCCAAATAATCATTGGGCATTTGATGGTCAAGGGCTATATTAATCATATTAGGATAGGTTTTGACCATTATGCAAGGAGCTAAGATGAAAAAAGTAATTTTAACCGTAGTGGCAGTAGCCGTATTAGCAGGTTGTCAATTAACCAAGAGTCCGACCGGACGCACTCAAGCGTTAATGTACTCTACTGGTGACATGGACAGCCTCGGCGCTCAATCTTTTGAAGAAATGAAAAAGAAAGAGAAAATAGTCACTTCTAGTCGCGTTAATAATTACGTTAAATGCATTGCTAACGCGATAACGGCTCAGGTGCCGAGCTCTTATGGTGTCACAAACTGGGAAGTGGTTGTTTTTGACTCTGACCAAGTGAATGCCTTTGCGTTACCTGGTGGTCATATCGGCGTGTATACCGGATTAATGAAGGTTGCGACTACGCCCGATCAATTGGCGGCGGTTATTGGTCATGAAGTGGGTCATGTACTGGCTAATCATTCTAATGAGCGGTTATCACAAAATAAGCTAACCAGCTTTGGGATGCAAATGGCCAGTGGCGCATTTGATTTAGGCGGTGTTCAAAATAAAGGGATGTGGATGCAAGGCTTAGGTCTTGGCGCGCAGTATGGCATTGCGTTACCTTTTGGCCGCACTCAAGAGAGTGAGTCTGATCTTATCGGCTTAGATCTCATGGCCAAAGCGGGATTTGCGCCACAGCAAAGCGTTTCGTTGTGGCAAGCAATGGCAAAAGCTTCTGGCGGCAATCAGCCAATGGAGTTTTTATCAACGCATCCCTCAAATGAGCATCGTATTAACGATTTAAATAAAAATATGGCCTCTGCACAGAGTTCATATAATCAAGCAAGAGCGGCGGGTAATCGTCCCAACTGTAAACTTTAAGTAAAGAGAAATAGAATATGTCTGAATATACAACTATTGAACAACGTGCTAGCTATGGTGTAGGTCGTAACATGGGTGAGCAACTAGCTGCTAACCCTTTTGATGGTATTGACGTTAGCGCTGTTCAGCAAGGCATTGCCGATGCATTTAATGCAACTGATAGCAAAGTTAGCATGGACGACCTAAACGCAGCATTCAAAGAAATCAACGAACGCATGCAAGCCGCTGCCGCTGAAAAAGCCGGTGTTATGGCTGAAGAAGGCGAAGCTTACCTAGCTGAAAATGCTAAGCGTGCAGAAATCACTACTACGGCTTCTGGTCTACAGTTTGAAGTGATTACTCAAGGCGACGGCGAAAAGCCAACAGCTGAATCAACAGTACGTGTTCATTACCACGGTACCCTAATCGACGGTTCTATCTTCGATAGCTCTGTTGACCGTGGTCAGCCTGCTGAATTTCCAGTTGGCGGCGTAATCAAAGGTTGGACTGAAGCATTACAACTAATGGCTACAGGCACTAAATACAAGCTACATATCCCACATCACCTAGCTTACGGTGAGCAAGGTGCTGGCGGCGCAATCGCTCCTTTCGCCGCGTTAGTATTTGAAGTTGAATTACTAGAAATTATTGCTTAATTTCCCACTGCCTTATTGGCGGTTGACGTTAATGCCACTCATTTATATGGGTGGCATTTTTTTTCGCTGATTAAAAAAGTAACTTGAGTTTAATTTAGTCAGCTAGCGCTCATTTTGTCATGTTTGCTTTTTTATTCTAAATTTTATGTCGTTTAATCAGCACTGTCTGTTAACTTTGTAGTGACATCACTTCCAATAAATAATCTTATTTGTATTGTTATATCTACTTGTTTTTTAATGCAATATGTTAAATCCATTAACGGTTGCTTTGTTGTCGTTAGCCTCTCAATTTCTGGTTGAGGTTTTCTTAAATAAAGGAATGATAAAAATTCAAAAACAATTTTAGCTTTGATTTTAGCCGTTTAATTGCAGTAACTGACGGTGTTCAAGCTAATGTTATAACCGATAGCTTTACTAATAGCCTCGAAACAACAAAAATATCCCAAACAGGCTCATTATCAATGTTCGACAGTACATTAGGCACTTTAGACTCTTTAATTTTACATTATCAGGTGAGTCAATTAGCAACACCTTAATGACTAACACTGCATCTGCTGCACAATCATTTTCGTTTGAATCAACATTGAACTTTTTCTTTGATGTAACATCTGTAAATCAAGTTGTACCGGTTGCTACTTTTGAAGCCATTTTAGCCTCGACGGGTGGTTTTGTGGCCCTGGTGACAAATGAAACGTTAGATCTTGGTACTCAAAACGATAGCGGATCTTATGAGTTGATGGTGTCTGGTGCTGCACTTAGCGACTTTATTGGCGCAGCGGGTGATACCTTTGAACTTTGTTGTACGACGTTCACAGGTTCAACGATGACTGGTGGCGGTAACATTGATACTACTCAGCAAACTCAAGCTGCTTGTTATGCCGATATTGCTTATACATACTCTGCCGATGCTCCGGTTGCACAAGTGCCAGAGCCAAGTAGCTTATGGTTATTTGTTGTGAGTATTTTAGGTTTTTCTGGCTTGCGTAAAAGAAAATCGAGTTAATTACTTTTATAAACTTAATTAGTTGCCACTAAGCTGGTTACACTAATTTATTAAGGCTCGCTTATTTTTTAGTGGGCCTTATTTGATCCTGCACCGTGAATCACCCCGTTCAAGTGCCGCTTTGCATCCCCAATGTTGATTTATGTCATGGTCGCCATGCCCCTGAGCCCTATAATTAACGTTAAGGAGATTAAAATGACAAATACAGTAATTATTCGAGTATTAAAAGTGGCGATGTGTTTTGGTTTGTCACTGCTCTTGTTAGGGCACTACTTGATTAGCTATGCACACTTACCTGAGCGGTGGGGTATAAATGGTATTATTGTATGCACGGCCTGCATTGCCTTTGGGCTTATTTTGTCTCTACCAACTAAAATATATCTAACAATCTTGCTAATGGCCAATGAGCAAGAGAATTCCAACCAAAAATAATATCGTTAATTCAACCTTAAAATAACTTCCTTCATTAATAATAACTCGCCTTAATTTGCAAGGGCTATGTTGTGCTGCCTATTGAATAAAATAGTAAAATTGATATCACCTGGTTATCTGCTCACGACACCAATGCTATTTTATTTACTTCAAACAAAGTTGTTTTTTCAGAAAAACCTAATGATGAAACTGATCTTTGTGACTCCGTAGTTACAAAATGTGAATGGTTATGCGCATGGCTTTTTGTTTTAAGTCGATAAAACGCAATGTTATGTCAAAACAGCGAAGGTGGTGGTTTGTTATTTATGTTGGTAGGGTGTTCTTGTGGTTAACTTGATGTTTTTGGGCTTCTTTTCTGTTGTTGTTTTGTTTTTGGTTGTATTAATGGTAAGTAATTACAATATGTTACATTTGTTTTTGTTGTTTTTGTGTTGGTTTTGACACTTTAGCTTTTTGATTGTTATTTTGTTTGGTTTTGTTTGTTATTGTTGGTGGGGCTATTGAATTTATATGCCAATTATAAAATATTGTGTGACTCATGTTGGGTTTTAATATTTCGTGATAGCTAGTAGTGTTAATTTCTGTGATATTACTTAACGTTATCTATTTATCGGGTGTTGCCACATGGTTAACTGTTTTGTTTTGTTGTTTTTTGTATTTTTATTTGCTCTGTAAGTGTTTGTAATTTAACTGTTATTTGTTATTTGTTATTTGTTTTGTTATTTGTTTTGTTGTAAAACGCGGCTTTAAGGCGGCTTATTGCTTTAATGTAATATTTTATTCTGTTTTGTGGACGATAAAATAGTTGTGTGCTATGCTGCGCGCAATTTAGTCTACCTTAAGCGGTAGGCGACTTAGTAAAACTATATAATCCACGTTTTAGTGAATTATTCATTATCTTTTTTGGAGGTTGCTTTGAGTAAATCCGCCTTGTTAGTTCTTGAAGATGGTTCTATCTTCCGTGGAACATCTATCGGTGCAGAAGGTCATTCAGTTGGAGAGGTGGTTTTTAATACCTCAATGACAGGTTATCAAGAAATTTTAACTGACCCGTCTTATGCCCGACAAATTGTTACTCTTACTTACCCCCATATCGGCAACACCGGCACCAACAGTGCCGATGCAGAATCAAGTCAAATACATGCCTGCGGTTTGGTGATTCGTGATTTACCCTTAATCACCAGTAACTTTCGTAATGAAAAAGCACTTGACGAATATTTAAAGGATGCTGGTATTGTTGCAATTGCAAATATCGATACCCGTCGTTTAACACGTCTGTTAAGCAGCAAAGGTGCTCAAGCTGGTTGTGTGATGGCAGGTGACATTGACGATGCTAAAGCGTTGGAATTAGCTAAAGGCTTTGCTGGTCTAAAAGGCATGGATTTAGCGAAAGAAGTGACGACTAAATCAACTTATACTTTTACCAAGAAAACGTGGGCGTTAATCGATGGCTTGCCATCAGAGACACCAGCAGCTGAGTTACCTCATCATGTTGTCGCTTATGACTTTGGTATAAAAGACAACATCATGCGGATGTTGGTTGACCGTGGTTGTCGTTTAACCGTGGTGCCTGCGCAAACGAGCGCTGAAGAAGTACTGGCATTAAAGCCTGATGGTATTTTCTTATCGAATGGCCCTGGTGACCCAGAACCTTGTACTTACGCCATCGACGCAATCAAAACGTTCTTAACGACAGAAACGCCAATTTTTGGTATTTGTTTAGGTCATCAGTTATTAGCACTTGCGAGCGGCGCGACCACGGTCAAGATGAAATTTGGTCACCACGGTGCTAACCACCCGGTCCAAGAGCTTGAAACTGGCCGTGTAATGATTACGGCGCAAAACCACGGTTTTGCGGCAGACGAAGCCACCTTGCCTGCCAATGTAATTGCGACGCACAAATCGTTGTTTGATGGTTCATTACAAGGTATTCATTTGACGGACAAACCTGCGTTTAGTTTTCAGGGTCACCCTGAAGCAAGCCCTGGTCCTCATGATGCTGCGCCATTGTTTAATCACTTCATTGAATTGATTGAAACATTTAAAGCCGCAAAATAATCACAAGCCGATAAGAAAAAAGAGAGAATCATGCCTAAACGTACCGACATAAAAAGTATTCTTATTCTGGGCGCTGGCCCAATCGTCATTGGTCAGGCTTGTGAGTTTGACTATTCTGGCGCACAAGCGTGTAAAGCACTGCGTGAAGAAGGTTATCGAGTTATTTTAGTTAACTCTAACCCAGCGACCATCATGACTGACCCTGAAATGGCCGATGCGACATATATTGAGCCAATTCACTGGGAAGTTGTTGAGAAAATTATTGAAAAAGAACGTCCGTGTGCGGTCTTACCGACCATGGGTGGTCAAACGGCTTTAAACTGTGCGCTTGAACTAGAAAGCAAAGGCGTTCTTGCTAAATACAATGTTGAAATGATCGGCGCAACGGCTGACGCTATTGATAAAGCAGAAGACCGTAGTCGTTTCGATGTTGCAATGAAGAAAATAGGTTTAGCGACACCAGAAGCTGGCATAGCACACACCATTGAAGAAGCACATGCTGTACAGCGTAAAGTTGGCTTCCCTTGTATTATTCGTCCGTCGTTCACCATGGGTGGCACCGGCGGTGGTATCGCATACAACGCTGAAGAATTTGTTGAAATTTGTACTCGTGGTTTAGATTTAAGCCCGACCACAGAATTGCTAATCGATGAGTCATTAATCGGTTGGAAAGAATTCGAAATGGAAGTGGTTCGAGACAAAAAAGACAACTGTATTATCGTTTGTACCATCGAAAACATCGATCCTATGGGCATCCACACGGGTGACTCAATCACGGTTGCGCCTGCTCAGACATTAACCGATAAAGAATTTCAGTTAATGCGTAATGCCTCAATGGCAGTACTGCGTGAAATTGGGGTTGAAACGGGCGGTTCTAACGTTCAGTTTGGTATTTGTCCTGATACGGGCCGCATGGTGATCATCGAGATGAACCCGCGAGTTTCTCGTTCATCGGCACTTGCTTCGAAAGCAACAGGTTTCCCCATTGCTAAAATCGCCGCTAAGTTAGCGGTAGGTTATACCCTTGATGAATTAGACAACGATATCACCGGTGGTAAAACACCTGCCTCGTTCGAACCATCAATTGATTACGTAGTCACTAAGATCCCACGTTTTAACTTCGAAAAGTTTGCCGGTTGTGAAGACCGTTTAACCACACAGATGAAATCTGTGGGTGAAGTCATGGCGATTGGTCGTAACCAGCAAGAATCATTGCAAAAAGCATTACGTGGTTTAGAAGTTGGCGTTAATGGTTTTGACCCAATTGTTGATTTTGACGACCCAGAAGCTAAAAACAAGATTTTACACGAACTGGCTAACGCCGGTAGCGATCGCATTTGGTACATTGCCGATGCTTTCCGTTTTGGCATGACTTTAGATCAAGTATTCAACATCACGAAAGTTGATCGTTTCTTCCTGATGCAAATTTTTGACATTGTTGAAGAAGAAGCTAAGGTAGCCCAAGGCGGCATGGCTAACCTGACCAGCGATTACTTACGCAGCCTTAAACGTAAAGGTTTCTCCGATGCGCGCTTAGCGGACGTATTAGATGTTGCTGAATCTGAAGTACGTAAAATTCGTGAACGTTTTGACATTCATCCAGTTTACAAACGTGTTGATACCTGTGCGGCTGAATTCTCTTCAGATACCGCTTACATGTACTCAACTTACGATGAAGAATGTGAAGCAAACGTTTCTGATCGTGAAAAAATCATGATTATTGGTGGCGGTCCTAACCGGATTGGCCAAGGCATTGAGTTTGATTACTGTTGTGTTCACGCCGCTCAAGCGATGCGCGAAGAAGGTTACGAGACCATCATGGTTAACTGTAATCCTGAAACCGTATCAACAGATTACGATACTTCTGACCGATTATACTTTGAATCTATCACGTTTGAAGACGTGATGGCCATCGTACGGATTGAAAAGCCAAAAGGCGTTATCGTGCAATACGGTGGTCAAACACCCCTTAAGTTAGCACGGGCGTTAGAAGCTGCCGGTGTACCAATTATCGGTACTTCACCCGATGCGATTGACCGCGCAGAAGATCGTGAGCGTTTCGCCACTATGGTTCAGCGTTTAGGCATTAAGCAACCGACTAACTCAACGGTAAGCAATACCGAAGAAGCGATTGTTGAATCAGCGAGCATTGGTTTTCCACTAGTAGTACGTCCTTCGTATGTACTCGGTGGCCGTGCGATGGAAATCGTTTATGACGAGCAAGACTTACGTCGTTATATGTCAGCGGCAGTGAGTGTATCTAACAATTCACCAATCTTACTTGACCGCTTCTTAGACAACGCGGTTGAAGTTGATGTTGACGCGGTATGTGACGGTGTCGATGTGGTAATTGGCGGCATCATGGAGCACATCGAAGAAGCCGGTGTTCACTCAGGTGACTCGGGTTGTTCATTACCTCCTTATACACTAACGCAAGACATTCAAGACAGATTACGTGAAAAAGTACGTTTGTTAGCGCTTGAGCTTGGCGTTATCGGCCTGATGAATACTCAGTTTGCGGTTAAAGACAACGAAATCTACATGATCGAAGTTAACCCGCGTGCTGCACGTACTATTCCGTTTGTTTCTAAAGCAACGGGTGTACCGCTAGCTAAGATTGCCGCTAAGGTAATGGCTGGTAAGTCACTGCAAGAGCAAGGTTTCACCAAGGAAGTTATTCCGCCATATTACTCGGTAAAAGAAGTAGTATTGCCATTTAACAAGTTCCACGGTTCTGACCCAATCTTAGGCCCTGAAATGCGCTCAACTGGTGAAGTGATGGGTGTTGGTGTTACGTTTGCTGAAGCTTATGCTAAAGCGCAATTGGGTGCTCAATCAAATGTGCCGAAGAAAGGCCGTGCGCTAATCTCGGTCCGTGAAAGTGACAAAGGACGTGTTGTTCAGTTGGCTCAGAAGTTGATTGATTTGGGTTACACCATTGATGCAACTCACGGCACCGCAATAATTCTTGGCGAAGCTGGCATTAACCCACGTTTGGTCAACAAAGTAAGCGAAGGTCGTCCGCATATTCTTGATAGAATCACCAACGGTGAGTACGAGTACATTGTTAATACTACCGAAGGTCGTCAAGCAATTAATGACTCTCGCAAGCTACGTGCTGGCGCGTTACGTTACAAGGTGAGCTACACCACCACCATGAACGCAGCATTAGCCACTTGTGATGCAATTCTTGCTGATGACCGTGCCACGGTTACTTCAATTCAAGAGCTGCACGCCAAAATATAATCACCACTAACGAGTGATACGCAAAAGGGCTTACTTAGGTAAGCCCTTTTTTGATCTGATAACATGTTAGAGAAAGGTCGCTATTGAAATCTGACTGCCAAGCAAGCCATAATGCGAGCCTAAACAAACAAATAAACCAAGGACGTTGTTATGATCCACAGTAAAGAATTTTTAGCGATTGCCACTAAAGCGTCAGAGCAAGTAGCGCATACCGACATTGCTACCCTTAAAGATTGGCAAGAGCAGCAACGCGATTTTCTATTAATTGATGTTCGTGAAGATCATGAATGGGTCAAAGGTCATTTACCCGAGGCTATTCATTTAAGCAAAGGCATTATCGAGCGTGATATTGTGGGGCGAGTGGTCGACTTTGAACGGATCTTGGTATTGTACTGCGGTGGCGGCTTTCGCAGCTCGATGGCCAGTGCTAATTTACAGCAAATGGGTTACAACAACGTAATTTCACTTGATGGCGGCTACACGGCATGGAAGAATGCCGGTTATTCATTGGTAACACCGATATAAGCGCCTAACATGACAGCTCCGTTCACTCTAATTGACGATAATCCGCTTTTTATTGTCGTCAATAAAGCCCCCAATATTAATTTTCATACCGAGCAAGACGTCCTTGGAATTGTTGAACTGGTGAAAGCACAGCTCAATTACCAGCAACTATACCCCGTTCATCGGCTTGATAAAATGACCTCTGGATTATTGATTTTTGCCAAAACGGCCAGTGTGGCTGCACAGTTTGGCGTCTTATTTAGTGAGCGTTTAATCGAGAAGTATTACCTCGCACTCTCCGATAAAAAACCGAAAAAAAAGCAGGGTTTGATCAAAGGCGATATGAGCAAAGGCCGCAATGGCAGTTACTTATTGTTAAAGACCAAGCAAAACCCGGCAGTGACTCAGTTTTTTAGTTTTTCAGTAGGGCATGGTCAGCGGATTTTCGTGCTTAAACCACATACTGGTAAAACTCACCAACTGCGAGTAGCGATGAAAAGCCTTGGCGCGCCAATCAATGGTGATCCACGATATTACCCCAACAATCAGCAAACGATTGGTCAGCTCCATGCTTGGTGTTTACGCTTTACGCTAGCGGGCAAGGACTATCACTACCAAACATCACCGTCTTGGGTGCTCGACAACCTTAGTATCGAAGCATGGTGCGATGGTAATCAACCCTGGTCACTCGATTGGCCAACATTATAATGATCGTCATAGGTGCCAAGATCTAGCATAAAATATGCCTGCCATGTCGTCACTATATGCGGGGTTATGATCAGTGTTGATTCACTTAACTAATTTATGTAGAGTTAAAAGGTCATACTTTGACGTTTCGGATTGCTAGGCAGTAAGTATTAAGTATTAAGTATTTTACGATCGTAAGGAATTTAATGGCTAACCTGTTTCCCACGATATTTTCTAAAACGTCAATTGTTGGCGCTACTTTTGCCGTAATTGAGGTTGAACAATATAATAACTTTGTGATCAGTTCTTGCAACCAACTGTTTTTTGAAATGATTGGTGCTGTAGCTGACAGCTCACTGCCGCTCTCAATCCGTGAGGTGCTTGACGACGTAGATAGCACCGAGCTCAGTTATTATTTATCGCTTGCTAGCCAAAAAAAAACCGCAGTAGAATTTGAGTTCTCTCTGAGTAACCATCAGCATCAGCAATGGTGGTTATTAATTATTACTCCCTTAATTGATGACAACCAACCACAAGAACAACTGTTTATTAACGGCATTAATATCAGTGCCAAGAAACTCCAGCAACAAAGATTAGTGACCTCGCATAACCGCTATCGGTCGGTCGTTCAATCAGTGCACGACTGCATTGTAACGATGGACGAAGCCAGTAACATTGTATTGTTTAACAAGGCGGCCGAGCAAACATGGGGATATAGTCATGATGAAGTGGTCGGTAAAAATTTAATGATGTTGTTGCCAACCAAATATCGCCAATACCATCAGCGTTATGTTGATGGTTTCTCAGCCTCGGATATCCAATCTCGTGAAATGAGTCGTCGCAGCATTGTTTATGGCCAGCGAAAAAACGGCTCAAAATTTCCTGCTGAAATCTCTATATCAAAAATGAACGTTAACGGCAAAAGTGAATTTACTGCGATTGTGCGCGATATTTCAGAACGAGAACGTTTGTTAGAAGAGCTACATCATCAAGCAACTACTGACGGACTTACCGGGATCAAAAACAGACTGTTCTTCGAACAAGAGCTAACACAGACTATGAAAAGGTCTGCGCAGAGCAACTCCTCTTTGGCCATTTTGTTAATTGACTTAGACAATTTTAAGCTGGTTAATGACAACCATGGCCACGCCATTGGCGATCGGGTATTAATTACGTTTGCTCAAACAGTCGGCGCATTGCTTGAAGAACATCAGCTATTTGCTCGCTATGGTGGTGAGGAATTTATTGTACTGTTGCCTGAGCTGTCGCAAACACAAGCCCACGACATAGCGCAACGAATTTGCGTAACCTGTGCCAATCAAAAGCATGCTAAAGGGGTACGTTCAACCGTTAGCATCGGCGTGTCATTGTATAATCGGGCAATAGATGACAATGACAGTTTCATTCACCGTGCCGATATGGCCTTATATGAAGCTAAAGCACAAGGGCGTAACCAAGTGCAATTTAAAACTTGCGACTACATCTCCAGCGAAGATAATGAATCAACCAATTGAAAATGGCTTGATCTCCATTAATAAATAACTACAAATTGCCACTTAACTATATATCATTTAACAAGTTTATTGTAATGTTAACCTGTGCCTTTACAGGGAGCAAAGCATGGCTAAAGAATACATCGAAAGATTTCAGTTTATAGAAATTATGATCCGTTGGCAGGGAAGAGTTAATGCGAGTCATCTGACAAAATACTTCAATTTATCTAGGCCATCAGCGAGTAGAACATTCAATAAATATATTGCTCTGCACCCTAATAGCATCATTTATCAAGACAGTATTAAAGGTTTTGTGGCTGACGCTGAGTTTAGCTTACGTTATTCAACAGCCGAATTTAGTCAATATCAATCCATAGTCAACAGTAGCTCAGCGCTTAGTTTTTCGCATATTGTCGACGTTAGCATTCCAACCAGAAACCCCCAACAATATCTGGCTCAGCCAATTTTACGAGCAATAGACAATAAGTTGGCGATAGACATTGGTTACACCTCACTTTCAACTCCTCAATATAAAGATCGAATTATTGAACCCCACAGTTTAGTTTTTGACGGTTTACGTTGGCACGTTAGAGCATTTTGTCGCAAAAATATGGCTTTTCGAGACTTTGTGTTATCGAGATTCAATGGCGAAGTGGTCCACGAAGGTAAAGCCCAAACCGATGTTGCTGACGATGTGTTATGGCACAAAATAGTCGAACTACAAATAGAGCCTGATCAGCGGCTAACACCGGCTCAACAAAAAGTGATTAGTGACGATTATCAAATGACTCAAGGCCGCTTGACTATAACATCGCGTGCCGCGTTGGTTTCCTACCTGCTAAAACGTTGACATTTAACCCGCCAAGATCCCGACCCTTGCACTCAGCAAATAGCCTTAACGGCACAATCAGAACAGCATATTAGACCTTACCGTTTTGACCTGTAAACAAATGAACATGTCTAAAAGTTGACGCGTTGTTTGACTACTGTTGTGGTGGTTAAATGAGTGGATTGAAAGTTTGATATTTTTTATGGAAGAAGTAATGGAACAACTAACTGACTTAAAAGCAATATTACACTCCAAGCGTGCAAATATTTATTACTTAGACAAGTGCCGAGTAATGCAAAAAGACGGTCGCGTGCTTTATCTCACCGAAGCAAAGAAACAAAACCAGTATTGGAATATTCCCATTGCTAACACGACCTGTATTTTACTCGGCACAGGCACCTCAATTACTCAAGCAGCAATGCGCATGCTCGCACAAGCAGGTGTGCTGGTAGGTTTTTGTGGTGGCGGCGGCACGCCGCTGTTAATGGCCAATGAAATTGAATGGCTCAGCCCCCAAAGTGAATATCGCCCGACAGAATATGTGCAAGGCTGGATGAGTTTTTGGTTTGATGAAAGTAAACGCTTCCAAGCTGCAGCAGCATTCCAAATAGCGCGCATCACTTACATGGAAACTATTTGGGCTAAAGACAAAGACTTAAAAGGTGAGGGTTTCAACACCGATAACGCCCAATTGTCCAGGTTTTTAACCGAGGCCAAAGCCAATATAACTCGCGCTAATAAAGTCACTGAACTGTTGCCGATTGAGGCTGTATTAACCAAGCGGCTCTATAAATTCGCCGCCAATGTGACCAAACATGGTGATTTCAGGCGCGAGCGTGGTGAAAATGGAGTAGTGGTAGACAACGCCAACGCCTTTTTAAACCATGGTAACTATTTAGCCTATGGCTTAGCCGCCACGACCTTGTGGGTATTAGGCATTCCCCACGGTTTTGCAGTAATGCACGGTAAAACCCGCCGCGGCGCATTAGTGTTCGACATTGCCGATTTAATCAAAGACACCCTTATTCTGCCATGGGCCTTTATTTGCGCCAAAGAGGGCGCAACCGAGCAAGAATTTCGTCAGCAATGCCTACTCGCCTTTACCCAACACAGCGCGCTGGAATTCATGTTCGACCAAGTTAAGTTAATCGCGATGAAAACTGATTGGACTGACGATCGTGAGGATAACAAAGGCGGTGACGCCTCATGATGGTGACCTTTGTTTCACAGTGTGAAAAGAATGCGATTAAAAAAACGCGCCGTGTACTCGACGCTTTTGCAAACCGCATTGGTGATAACACCTGGCAAACCGTGATAACCCAAGAAGGCTTAGGCGCTGTTAAAAAACTGCTGCGTAAAAGCGCCAGCAAAAGCACCGCTGTTAGTTGTCACTGGATTCGTTCGCGCGCACGCAGCGAATTGGTGTGGGTAGTGGGTAAACGCGATGCATTTAATTTTGAGGGCGTAGTGCCGGTGAATAGTACAAAGAATATGAATTACAAAAATGAAGAAAATAATTGGCAGTATTTACCCCTCATACAATCGCTAAGCGCAATTGCTGCGCTATTTCATGATTGGGGGAAGGCATCGGATTTATTTCAAGAAAAATTAGCACCAAAAAGTGAGCATAAATTCAAAGGCGATCCTATTCGTCACGAATGGGTGTCTTGCTTATTACTCTCGCAGTTTATCAAACAATCAGGCACACAGTTAGTTACACAACAGGGTGACAACAGTGGCGAGCAATGGCTCACGTTGCTAAGTGATAGCGACATAGACGAGCAAGCGTTACTGAGCTCAATTGACAAAAACGACATAGCAACAAGCAGCCCATTTACTCAGTTATCGCCTATTGCTGAGCTTGTCATGTGGTTGATTGTATCTCACCACCGTTTGCCTAACTTACCGAGAACGACACCAACTGGTGAGCTAACACCACAAGTTGCATCGTATTATAAGGGCGAAAAGCGCAGTGAAATACGCGGACTACTGGCACTGGTGAGCAAAGAGTGGGGTTATGAAAATCGATATGATGAAACCGAGTATCAAGCGCGAGTCAGAAAATGCTTTGAATTTAACCATGGCTTACTCACCCAAGCGAAAAAATGGCGTGGCGAAGTCAAAAAATGGGCGACTAAATTAAACAATCAACAAGTGCTCGCCAAGCAATCTATCAGCGATGGCAGCATTCGAGTCGTGCTTCATCATGCACGCTTATGTTTAATGCTCGGGGACCATTATTACTCCTCGCAAGAGGCTGCTAAGAATTGGTCAGATGATGCAGGGCTCTATGCTAATACCGACAGAGATAGCGGCAAGCTTAAACAAAAGCTCGATGAACATCTTTATGGCGTAACGAAAGCAGCGTTACAAAATGCGTATTATTTACCATGTTTTGAAAATGAGCTGCCAAGCGCAGAAGATATCAACAGTTTAAAGAAACCCAGCCCTAAAAAGTTCGCATGGCAAGACAAAGCAGTCACTGCGATAACGCAGTGGCGCACTGAATACACACAAACCCAATTTGGATTTTTTGCCGTGAACATGGCCAGTACAGGTCAAGGAAAAACTTTTGCCAATGCCAAGATCATGCGTGCACTCTCAAGTGATGCAAACAGCCTGCGTTATACCCTCGCATTAGGACTTAGAACCTTAACGCTTCAAACCGGAGATGAATACCGTGAGCGAATAGGGTTAGATGACAGCGAACTGGCGGTATTGATTGGTTCAAGTGCTGTGCTTGAACTACATAACAGCAATAAAAAAATCACAGATGAAAAAGCCATTACGAATTTAGGCAGTGAATCTGCAGAAACGCTACTCGATGAAGATATCGATTTTGATTGTGATGTCCCGGATAAGGGGCTAATAACAGTGCTCACTAATGAGCGAGACCGTAAGTTTTTATACGCGCCAGTGCTTTCATGCACCATTGATCACCTAATGAGCGCCACAGAATGCGTGCGGGGTGGTCGCTACATATTGCCCAGCTTGCGCATGATGTCAGCGGATCTAGTGATTGATGAAATTGACGACTTTAGTGGGGATGATTTAGTCGCTATAGGGCGGTTAATTCACTTTGCTGGCTTGATGGGGCGTAAAGTGATGATCTCCTCAGCGACTATTCCGCCCGATTTGGCTGAAGGTTATTTTAAAGCCTATCGCGATGGCTATTTATTGTTTGCTGCCTCACGAAATATTCCGCCCCTTATTGGGTGTGCATGGTCAGACGAATTTAAAACAGCCGTTAGCACACATAACCAAGCAACGCTTAGCGACGCCATTAAAGGCTATCGAGAACAACACGCCATTTTTGTTGATAAGCGTATCAAAAAATTGGCCAAAGAGGTTGCTAAACGCAAAGCGCGCATTGTCGATGTTGATAGGGTGTTGAAAGCGGAGATTGATTTAAGCCAAAATCTTGATGAGCGCAACAAAAGTAAGCAATCTCTCTATTTTAATATCATGGCAAAAACAACGAGTGAGCTGCATAAAACGCATCATACCAAAGATATTAAAACAGGTATTGATGTCTCTTTTGGCGTGATCCGCGTGGCTAACATAAACCCTTGCGTCGATTTAACGCGCTATTTACTTAGTGACTATTCGCCTGCGAACGACACACAAATACGCGTGCTTTGTTATCACTCCCAGCAAACCTTATTGTTGCGATCTGAGCAAGAAAAACACCTTGATGAAGTCTTAAAACGTAAAGAAAATATCGGTAAAGCGCCTGCAGCATTCTTACACAAGGTGATACGACAACACCTTGATACCATTAAGTGCGATGTAGACAGTAAAAATGCAGGTAATAACAAGATAGCAATAAGCAATGTGATTTTTATCTTAGTGGCTACACCGGTGGAAGAAGTTGGCCGCGATCACGACTTTGATTGGGCAATTGTTGAGCCGTCATCGTATCGCTCCATTATTCAATTAGCAGGGCGGGTACGCCGCCATCGTGATGGCGAAGCCGCTTGCCCTAATATCGCTATTATGGCGCGTAACTTAAAAAGCGTGAAAAACGATGGTGTGAGTAACACTAAAGTACAATCGATTAATGACGCGCTGGTAGAAGAGCCGTGTTTTGAAAAACCCGGTTATGAAACCAACAAATTACTCCTTAATAGTCACGATTTAAAACAACTACTCAATGAAAAAGACATCAATATGCGACTAGACGCAGCGCCGCGTATTCAAAAAGAAGCGCATCAGCAATCGGGTTATCTTCGTGGTTTGGGGAGCAGCCTAGGGGGAATAAGTGCCCCGAAAAGCTTGGCGGAACTTGAACATGCGTCAATTTGGAAGTTATTGGCCAATTATGCCAGTAAAGACAATTCCAAAAGTAGCATTAAAGCCGAAGTTGGCCCTAATACATTTCAAGGGTATTTACGCGAAAGCTGGTGGCTAACTGGGCTGCCACAAACCTTTTTTCGTTTTCGTGCTGGAGATGCAGGCATAAAAACCTATCTCACTTATTTACATGAACAACATGCCTATAAATTTTGTGAAAAAGATGAACAAGGCTTTGCTATCGATCGACAGCTGCCATTAGGTATCCGCTTTGAAACGCTTAGTGAATGCGCGCAGCAGCGTTTATGGCTAACGCGACATTATGAGCAAAGCGTTAAACAAAAAGCCAGTGAACAAGAAGTGAGTTTACGTCGAGTATGCCTTAAATATGGAGAGTTGAACTTTCGCCATCAAGAGGGCAAGCAATATTATTATAACGACCAGTTTGGGCTGGTTAAAGAATGAATTTGAAATACCAAGGAGGTGTTATGTTAGATCCTGCATTAAGCGAGTTTTTTGCCGTTCGCAAAGAAGCTTGGCTCAAGAAAAATATTAAAGCATCAATGGATGATGTTGAAATTAATCAGTTGAACATCGATTGTGATGATGTCTTTGAGGCTAAAAGTTGGCTACCAAATGCGGCTCGGCGAGCAGGGCAAATATCCATTGCAACGCACCCTTGCACTTTTAGTCACCCAAGTTCGCGTAAAAATAAAAATGGGTATGCTAGCTCTGTTATTGCTAGAACATTGAGCGCAGCCGATGGATTTTTGCGCAGTGGTAATGTCAATGTTGAGCCCGATGCCTTGGGTAATGCGGCGGCATTGGATGTGTATAAATATCTCACTACCAAGTTAGCTGATGGTCAAACATTATTGACTCACCTTGATCAAGATAGCCCGCAGGCAAAAATTGCACTTGATTGCCAATCGCAAGATGAGTCATGCCGTTATGACGTTTTAAAAGACGGTTTTATGGTGATGTTGCAATCAGGTGGTGAGTCAATTACTAGCTCTAAAATTAAACAGGTTTATTTCCCTGTCGATGATGACTTAGTGGTCGATGATCAAGATAAATACCATCAGCTATCTATATTGTCGCCATCAGGCATTATGTTTGATCTACGAAAACGGCTAGATACACTGCGTTTTTCTGATGAAGTAAAAGCTGCGCGTAGTAGCAAAAAAAGTAATAAAGAGGGCGCAAGTTATAAAGAAATTTATAATCTGACGACGATTGGTTATGGTGGAACAAAACCACAAAATATCAGCGTATTGAACAATGCTAATGGTGGGAAAGTGCACCTATTTATGTCGCTACCACCAAGCTTTGCAAAGCGCGATACCATTTTTCCTACCAAAGATTTCTTCACTCAGAGCGTGCGCATAAATACTAAAGCCTGTCGCAGCGTTTTCTATGCCTTGCACGCACTTTATAAGCAAGATCAAAACAATATGCATGTGCGTGAAAAGCGTGATGAGCTTTATCAAGATATTGTGGATTATATGCTTGGTGTGTTGTGGGAAATGCGCGTCGCGAAGGATCAATTTTTAGCGAGTCATTCGCAGTTACCCAGCCAGCAAAAAATTTGGCTGCAAGTAACGTCATATCCAGACAATGACGATTGGCTTGATGGGCTGCTTAGCCAAATAACTCAATTTATATTTCAAGGCTACGAAGCCATTTTAGGCAAAAAGGCGATAAAGCTCGGTGATGCCGAATACAAACATATAGCCAAGTTGGTTGACAACAATAAGGAGTTATTGCGATGAGCCAACAACTGATATTAATTCCCCACATAAAGGTGCATAACGCCAACGCGTTATCTAGCCCGTTTACCATTGGTTTTCCAGCGATGACAGGCTTTATGGGAATGGCGCATGCATTAGAGCGAAAGCTTAATGGGCAAGGTATTTCCGTCACTTTTTCTGCTGTAGGTGTTATCAGTCATCATGCTGATTTACAAACACATAAAGGCAATAATGATTTTGTTCACTCCATCATAGGTACGGGTAATCCACTGGACAAAACTGGCGCACGTAGTGCTTTTATTGAAGAGGCGCGTATCCACCTTGATGTGAGTTTACTTATTGAAGTCTCACACTTGGCACTTGAGCAACGCGATGAATTAATTGAAAAAATACGTCATTTACTTAACGGCCACATGAAATTAGCAGGTGGCGACATTATGAGTCATCAACAACCGCAATTTCACGTGGTGGACGATGACGACAACAGCCTGCAAAAATTACAACGCCAGCTCATGCCGGGTTATGCCTTAATTGAGCGACGAGACTTATTGCAACGAGCTCAAGAAGAAGGACTCGATGCCTTAGATGGGCTAATCGATTTTCTGGCAGTACACAACACCTGCACCGTGACACAGCAAGAAGATTCCGATGGCAACAGTAAAGAAAGCATTAGTTGGACAAGCCAGCGAAAAACATCGGGATGGATAGTGCCTATTGCCACGGGGTTTCAAGGGATCAGTGAGCTGGGCGCTGCAAAAAATCAACGAGATGAAAGCACTCCTCATCGATTTGCTGAAAGTGTTGTTACCCTTGGCGAATTTAAAATGCCACATCGTATTAAAAGCATCGACAATTTGCTATGGCGCTATCAATTTAACAGTAAGCAAAGTTTATATTTGTGTGAGCAAAAACAAGCGGCTCAACGAGTACATGCACTGGAGCCGACTCAAGATTTCAGTGAAAGCGAAGACGACGAATTTTAAACGTTAAAAACTAAATATATAAAGCTCTTAATAATAGAAAGGAAACTAATCATGGCTAAGAAAGAAAATATTGCATCGGTATTGGCGTTCGAGAAAAAATTAGTATCAAGCGACGGCTACCTATATGGCACTACGTGGGAAAATAGAAACGACGCGACAGCGCTAGTCCTCGTTGAAAAATCAGTGCGCGGTACGATCTCAAATCGCTTAAAATTAGCGGTAAAAAATGATCCTGCAAAATTGAATGCCGAAGTTGAAAAAGCCAACTTACAACGTGTTGATGCTTGCGCATTATCTCCCGAGCAAGATACCTTAAAACTACATTTCACTTTAAAAGTGTTAGGCGGTATTACCAAACCATCAGCATGCAACAATGCTTTTTTTAAACAAAGCTATAAAGCAGCTGCGACAACTTACATTAAAGAACAAGGATTTAATGAATTAGCGAAACGTTATGCAACCAATATTGCCAATGCACGTTTTTTATGGCGCAACCGCGTAGGCGCAGACAATATTATTGTTGAAGTGAACGCGCTGAATAAAAATGCCAAGCAAAGCTGGAGTTTTGATGCGGCGACGTTGAGTACACGCCATTTTGATCATAAAAATAGTGATGTATTATCACTGGCAGAGCGTATTGCCACCGCATTATCTAGCGATGATGATTTCTTAATGCTCGACATTACCTGTTATGCACAAGTTGGGTTGGCGCAAGAAGTATACCCAAGTGAAGAGCTAGTGCTTGATAAAGGTAAGGGCGAAAAAAGCAAAATTTTATATCATGTTAATAATATTGCCGCCATGCACTCACAAAAAGTGGGCAACGCGCTGCGCTCGATTGATACTTGGTATCCAGAATTTGAGGATGAAGATAAAACCGCAGGCCCAATAGCCATCGAACCATATGGCGCAGTAACTAATTTAGGTAAGGCCTATCGCACCCCTAAAGATAAACAAGATTTCTACACATTTTTTGATGCATGGGCACGCGGTGAAAAACTGAGCCGCGTCGAAGATGAGCATTATGTAATGGCAGTGCTAGTACGTGGTGGTGTGTTTGGTGAAAGTGATAAATAGGAGCGCCATGTAATGACTCAAACATTGAAACACTACATCGATATCACGCTATTGCCCAGTGATGATATTGGCGTTCATTTTTTATGGGGCAAGGTGATGATGCAAGTGCATCTCGCCTTGGTCGAAATAAAAGACACCAATAATAAAACACCTATTGCGGTTAGCTTTCCTGAATGTAAATCAGCAACAGCAAAGCACGCAGCGTTTATGGGCAATAAGGTGCGCTTATTTGCAGCATGTCTGAGTGATTTTGACAAACTCAATATTCAAAAGTGGCTCATTCGCTTAGAGGATTATGTGCATATTAAAGCGGTAAAGGAAGTGCCGGATGAGATCGAAGGTTTTGAGAGTTTTAATCGAATAACCAAAGCAGGCAGACCAGATAAACTTATTCGCCGGCGCATGAAACGCAAAGGCGAAACAATAGAGCAGGCCACAAGTCATTTCTCCAGCTATTCAATGGATAAAACAATTAAAGCACTGCCCTTTATTAAAATGAAAAGTTTAAGTGATAAAGGAGATTTTAATCTCGCCATTAAACGCACTGCTATGAGTGAACGCAATCGAGAAATAGCGTTTTCAACGTATGGCTTTAATAAAGAGGCAGCTTTACCTAAATTTTAACCTAAAAGTAATGCTCTTTAAAAAATTGTATTAAAACAAATAGCTACAGCATGGCTAGAAATTTAGGTGTTTTTAGGTTAAACGTCTAAATCATTGTTGTAGCTGTTTTTTTGTCTGTTACACTACTATCCGCGGCAGCACACGCCGCTTAGAAAGTGAAATATACGTTGGAAATTATCCCGGCAGAATCCGCGGCAGCACACGCCGCTTAGAAAAGCCATTAAGGTTGGGTAGTGTATAGCAATAGATCCGCGGCAGCACACGCCGCTTAGAAATCTTTATCATCGTGCGCTAGTATCTCTGAGAAATCCGCGGCAGCACACGCCGCTTAGAAACAGGCGCGGCAGGCAATCGAAAACGAAAAAAATCCGCGGCAGCACACGCCGCTTAGAAAACCGCTGGTCGCGAGATCCAATTTTAAATGCTATCCGCGGCAGCACACGCCGCTTAGAAAAAATGACACATCGGTTGTGCGGCCAATCGCTTATCCGCGGCAGCACACGCCGCTTAGAAACATCCCCCGCTAATAAGATTCATTAATTAGTCATCCGCGGCAGCACACGCCGCTTAGAAAGGGACGAAAAGAGATTAATGATTGGATTATTCATCCGCGGCAGCACACGCCGCTTAGAAAAATCCACCAATCAATGCGCAATTTCTTGAAACATCCGCGGCAGCACACGCCGCTTAGAAATGTCGGTGCGTTGTTGATTATTGACGAAGTTCATCCGCGGCAGCACACGCCGCTTAGAAAATAGTAATGAGGCTCATCGCTCGACGCCTGCTATCCGCGGCAGCACACGCCGCTTAGAAATCCTAACGTTAAAGCCGCTGCTGTTGAATTGAATCCGCGGCAGCACACGCCGCTTAGAAATGTACATAGCCACTAAGTTACATGATGTTCATATCCGCGGCAGCACACGCCGCTTAGAAAAAGGCGGCGGCGTTGGCGGCGCTAGATGATCTATCCGCGGCAGCACACGCCGCTTAGAAATCAGCCGATAGACTGCTAATGCCTGATTTAATATCCGCGGCAGCACACGCCGCTTAGAAAAGCGCGCAGAGTAATCCAGTGTTTAGAGAAATATCCGCGGCAGCACACGCCGCTTAGAAATGCTTACCCCCCTCTTCGCCTTTAGATGCTCGATCCGCGGCAGCACACGCCGCTTAGAAATGCTCGCGGATCTGCGACAGGTGGCAACGCATATCCGCGGCAGCACACGCCGCTTAGAAAGACTGGCAGTAATATTACTTTTTCGGGGCACCATCCGCGGCAGCACACGCCGCTTAGAAAGTCAGATAGCCGTTGTTTTGACGAAACGCATTATCCGCGGCAGCACACGCCGCTTAGAAAGATAAGGCTCGGGTACTCCCACGTACCGTTATATCCGCGGCAGCACACGCCGCTTAGAAAAAGGGTTTCAGCAATGAAGCTCCTGGGCTGAGTTCCGCGGCAGCACACGCCGCTTAGAAATAGAAAGCTGGTGGCTACAGCTCCACCAAAAAATCCGCGGCAGCACACGCCGCTTAGAAAACCGACGTTAAAGGCACTAACGTAATGCAGCAATCCGCGGCAGCACACGCCGCTTAGAAATGCTATAATCCCTCAGCCACATTCGTCGTTTTATCCGCGGCAGCACACGCCGCTTAGAAAAAACAATAATGTATTTATAGAGATCTTACTTTATCCGCGGCAGCACACGCCGCTTAGAAAATAAGCAAACGACAGCCAATACCTATACTGATATCCGCGGCAGCACACGCCGCTTAGAAATATGTAAGATGGTAACGCACGAAATAACAGGCATCCGCGGCAGCACACGCCGCTTAGAAAAATTAATCAGTCCCTTAATTGAGGACGTAAATATCCGCGGCAGCACACGCCGCTTAGAAATAACGAATTGATAATTATTTGTTCATGGCAGGATCCGCGGCAGCACACGCCGCTTAGAAAAAACCAGCGAGGGATTATCAACATAAAGCCTTATCCGCGGCAGCACACGCCGCTTAGAAAACTCAGACCAATTAGCCCGGCAACCGCTATCGATCCGCGGCAGCACACGCCGCTTAGAAAAAACAGATGGAGCCTTAATGCCTAAATTTCTAATCCGCGGCAGCACACGCCGCTTAGAAATGAAATTGTCGGGCTCATGATTTCGTCGTTTTATCCGCGGCAGCACACGCCGCTTAGAAATTGCTAACGACAACAAAGCGGTAACCAACCAGATCCGCGGCAGCACACGCCGCTTAGAAATGCATAGCTTTGCGGGCGCTTGGGCACATCACATCCGCGGCAGCACACGCCGCTTAGAAATCACGATGCTGGCGCAAGCCTGTTTCGTAATCATCCGCGGCAGCACACGCCGCTTAGAAATAGCGCGATTTGCTGCGCGTATTATGATGGCGATCCGCGGCAGCACACGCCGCTTAGAAATTCTGCGTAAATAGTGATCAGCCCGTTTAGCCATCCGCGGCAGCACACGCCGCTTAGAAAAATTGCACCAATAGCGGAACCAGCCCCAAAGCATCCGCGGCAGCACACGCCGCTTAGAAATTTTCAGCACTTGGATCTTTTGAACTCGGAAAATCTGCGGCAGCACACGCCGCTTAGAAAGATTGCGCACGATGCGCGAAATGCTCGGTGAGATCCGCGGCAGCACACGCCGCTTAGAAAGTGATAGCTCCGAATGTTGCGCTAGTAAATGTATCCGCGGCAGCACACGCCGCTTAGAAAGCTCAATCCTGAGCGTAAGAACAAACTGTCAAATCCGCGGCAGTACACGCCGCTTGAAATACCCGTCGTCAATCTCTGTGGCAGTGAACTGACACTATTAATTTCGGAGGGGTATTTTTAAAAACATCGATGAAATGCTAGTCAGTCGGTGAGCTTCTACACAACTCTTCAATAATCTCAGCCAGTTTTCGCGTCGCAGGTCCTGCGGTATCGATATTTGAAATAACCAACTGACAGTTGATTTTGCGGATTTTTCCGGCGGTTAAATTCAGCGGTACTAAGGTGCCAGCGTCAAGCGATGCCTGCACGAAATGTTGTGGTACCCAGGCAAAACCTAATCCGCGTTCTAGCATTGCTACTGAGCTGGTAAAGTTGCTGACTGTCCAGCGTTGTTCCGAGTTAAGCCAGCCAACATCTTGGTTACGTTTAATGCCACCGTCTTTAACCACTATTTGGCGGTGTTGCTTTAAGTCTTGATCGGTTAAAGGCCGTGCTATTTGTTGTAGTGGATGCTCCTTACTGCTGAGCGCAATCAAATTAGCCTGATGAATAATATTGCCTAAATAGCCTGGTGGCATATTGGTGGCAATCACTAAATCGGCTTGGCCACTGAGCAATGCTTCTTCGGTGGCCGACAACGTTGTTTCTACAATGGTTATGCGGCAACCATCACTGATAGGTTCGAATAATTCGACGGCGCGATACAAAATATCCATCGGGAAAATTGCATCAACCGCCAAGGTGATTTGTGCTTCCCAATCTTGCGCCAAGTTTTTAGCGATATTTTCGAGTGAATTGGCTTGATCCAGCAGTTGCTGTGAACGGCGCAGTAATACTTCGCCGGCTTTAGTTAATTCGGCCTTGCGACCCTTAATAACTAATACTTCAACGGGTAATTGCGCCTGCAGTGTTTTGATGGTGTAGCTTACCGCTGACTGGCTTTTGTGTAACGCGTCGGCGGCTAGCGAAAAGCTGCCGTGTTTAATGACCGCGTTTAACACTGCCCATTGTTCTAAGGTTGTTCTTGGGATCATAATTCATTCAATAAGTTGATTGTTATCACCAGTAAATTGCCGATTTAGCGCAAGATAATTAATGTATTATTTATACCAAATTAACCACACAGTAGATAAATGATGAAAATATTACAAATTAAAACCAGTATCTTAAGTCAATATAGTACCTCAAATCAGTTAAGTAATGAATTTGTTGAGCAATATATTAGTAAACATAGCGGCGGCGAACTTGAAGTATTAGATTTTGAAACTACGACAATTCCCCATGTTGATGGTCAATTGCTTGGTGCATTAGCCGCTAGTGAGTCAGAACGTAGCACTGAACAAGCACAGCAGGTTGCTTTTGCAGATAATTTAATTGCCCAATTAATGCAAAGTGATGTCGTGGTACTTGGCTTGCCAATGTACAACTTTAACGTGCCGTCGATGTTAAGTTCGTACTTTGACCATGTTGCGCGTGCTGGTGTAACGTTTAATTATACCGCGACTGGGCCAGTTGGTTTGCTCGAAAATAAAAAGGTTTATGTTGTTGCTACCCGTGGTGGCATTCACCGTGATTTACCGTCAGATACGCAAACGGGTTACATTAAACAAATGTTTGGCTTTTTAGGCATAACTGACGTTGAGTTTATTTATGCGGAAGGACTAAACATGGGTGACGACGCCAAAGATCAAGCGTTAAGTCAGGCTCGCGCGGCGATAACAGCGTCGGTTGCCGCTTAATTCGCTCACATACGAGAGGTGCAGGCTAACGCTGGTCGCACCTTACCGCTCGCCCTGCCAATATTATGTGTGATTTAGATCACAACTACTGCTATCTGAACTGAGATCTGATATTATCGCCCGCAACAGTTTCAGGGCATAATATGTCATTGAGACTAATTTTTTGATCCTCACACAGGGCAACACGCAATGAGTCTTGCAGATAAAGTATTGGCAGTTAATAACGACCTACCTATTCGTACCGGTGCACCAGTGCACAGTGGTAAAGTCCGTTCAGTTTATTGGTTAACGGCAGATGATAGTCGTCGTCTAATCAAAGAAAAGGGCTACAATGTCGCAGCCGATGCTCCATTAGCTATTATGGTTATTAGTGACCGTATTTCAGCGTTTGATTGTATTTGGCGTGGCGAAGGCGGTATGAACGGCGTTCCTGGTAAAGGCGCGGCACTAAATGCTATTTCAAATCATTGGTTTAAATTGTTTAAAGACAATGGTTTGGCCGACAGCCATATTCTTGATATTCCTCATCCCTTTGTTTGGATCGTGCAAAAAGCGCGTCCAGTAATGATCGAAGCAATTTGTCGTCAATACATTACGGGCTCAATGTGGCGTTCATATGCCAAAGGCGAGCGTGAATTTTGTGGTATCAATTTGACCGATGGTTTAACCAAAGATCAAAAGTTACCGTCATTGTTAATGACGCCATCAACCAAAGGTATTTTAACGGGGATCCCCGGTGTGCCAGCCGTTGATGATGTAAATATTACCCGTAGTGACATTGAAAATAATTTTGAAGCTTTTAACTTTACCAAGCTAGCAGACATTAGCTATTACGAAAAACTGTTACAAGACGGTTTTGACTTAATTAGTGGTGAGCTTGATAAGATTGATCAAGTATTTGTCGACACTAAATTTGAATTTGGTTATGTCACCGACGCGAGTGGTCAAGAAAAATTGATCTATATGGATGAGGTAGGAACACCTGACTCTTCTCGTATTTGGGATGGTGCTAGTTACCGTGATGGTAAAGTGGTTGAGAACTCTAAAGAAGGCTTCCGTCAGCTGTTACTTAAGCATTTCCCTGATCCTGATATTTTGTTAAATAAAGATCGGATGGACGAGCGTAATGCGTTGGCACAAGACAACGAGCTACCAGCGCAGGTATTAATGGATGTGTCGGCGACTTATATCGCGATCGCAGAAAAGATTACCGGTCAACCTATTGTGTTATCAGACAATCCTAAAGCTGAAATCATCGATATTTTACGTCGAGATTATAACTTAATTGATTAACCTCAATTGAATATAGCGTTGATTTCGATCTTAAAAAACAGCCATTAATTTGGCTGTTTTTTTTTATAAATCTGGCAAGTTTTTATCTGTTTGATAATTTTTTAGCTATATTAATTAACAAGAGAACACGTTACTCTTATCTAAAATTTTAACTACTTAATGACAAAAGGATACACCATGGAATTGGTTTTTGAATATCTATTACGAATAGAAGTGTTTGCGTTGGTATTGGTGGTGATTATATTAAAATCATCCATTATCTTTGTCCCGCAAAACCGTGCATTCCTTATTGAACGGTTTGGTAAATATCAATCAACCCGGGTTGCCGGATTAAACTTCTTAGTGCCATTTATCGACCATATTGGCGCCAACCGTTCGCTAAAAGAACAAACAGTCGATGTGCCAAGTCAAGGCGCGATTACCCGAGATAACATTTCGTTAACTGTTGATGGAGTGCTTTATTTTCGAGTATTAGATCCGTATAAAGCGACTTATGGGGTTGACGATTACGTGTTTGCGGTTACCCAATTGGCCCAAACTACTATGCGTTCAGAACTGGGTAAAATGGAGCTTGATAAAACCTTTGAAGAGCGTGATGTACTCAATGTAAATATTGTGTCATCAATTAACGAAGCCGCTGCACCTTGGGGTGTTCAGGTCTTGCGTTATGAAATTAAAGATATTGTGCCACCAAGCACCGTGATGGAAGCAATGGAAGCTCAAATGAAAGCAGAGCGAGTTAAGCGCGCACAAATTCTTGAGTCAGAAGGTGACCGTCAGTCGGCAATTAATGTCGCTGAAGGTGCTAAGCGTTCAGTGGTATTACAAGCCGAAGCTGAAAAAGAAGAGCAAGTCTTGCGCGCGCAAGGTGAAGCTCAAGCTATTTTAGCGGTGGCAGAAGCGCAAGCGGAAGCTATCCGTAAGATCGGTGAAGTAGCTAATACCGAATCAGGCCAAAAAGCGATTCAGCTTGATCTAGCGACCAAAGCGATTGAAGCTAAAGCGGCGATTGCTAAAGAGTCTTCGGTGATATTATTACCCGATAGTGGTACAGACGCCGCGGCAATGGTGGCACAGGCAGCTAGCATCATTAACACCCTGAATAAGAGCTAACAATGGCATATATTTTAGATAACTTGGCCCAAAGTTATATTGTATTAGGGCTAATATTGCTCACCATTGAGGTGACAGTGTTTGGCTTTTCAACCTTTGTGTTATTTTTTGTTGGCATTGCGACAATTATTACCGGTGGCTTGATTGCCGCAGAGCTCGTGCCTGCCACGGTGTTAGCATCGTTACTAACAACGGCTGTTGTTTCACTGGTGGTCGCTCTTGTGAGCTGGCGACCGCTTAAAAGTTTTCAAAATGATGTTGAAGTGACCAAAGTTGATAATGACATGGTCGGCCATCGTTTTTTTCTGAGTGAAGATTTGTCAGTTGGGCGCACTGTTAACCACCGCTACTCAGGCATCGACTGGCAACTGCAAGCGAAAGAAAACTTGGCGTTAGGTACGCATGTATCTATTGTCGAAGTTAAAGTTGGAATTTTAGTGGTTTCCAAGGTTGCAGACGAGAGTTAGTTAACTAATTACTGCTGAAAAATCTAATTTTAGTCAAAAAAATCCCCGAACTAATATCAGTGGTATTAGTTCGGGGATTTTTGTTTTAAGAACCTAAATTCTCATACAGCGACGCATCGCTTTCATTAGGGCGGGTCTTAAAGCGTCGATGCAGCCACATGTATTGGCCTGGTGCGTTCATTATGCTTTGTTCAATAATGTGATTGCCAAAGGTCGCGTCTTTAAAGTCGTCGCCAGTCGGAAAGTTTTGCAAGGGTGCTTTTAATTCAATGTGATAACCAGAGCGATCTTGTTTACGTTTAATTAAATAGGGTAACACCGCCGAACCTGACAATTTAGTCAGCACGCTCGCCCCTGTTATTGTCGCGGCTTGCGGTACCGCAAAAAATGGTACAAACACCGCACTGTTACGGCCAAAGTCTTGGTCAACGGTATACCATACAGATTTACCATTTTTAAGCGCTTTTACCATGCCTCTAAGGTCGCGCTTTTTAAGCACGCCAGCCGAGCGCATGCGACCGCGCACTTGAATGTATTCCATCAGTGGGTTGTTATGCGGGCGATAAACGCCAATCGATTCAATTTGCGCGGCGAACAACTGCGCGCCAATCTCGAGACAAAAACTATGGGTCGCAAACAACAGTACCCCTTTGCCTTGCTGGTTAGCTTGTTCAATGTGCTCGATGCCTGAAAAGGTCACTAATTTGTTTAGGCGCCAGTGCGGCCACCACCACGCAATGCCCGTTTCGAAAATAGCCATGCCAACCGATTGATGATGCTCAAGTAACATGGCGTCGCGTTGTGGTTGCGCCATGTCGGGAAAACACAGTTCGATATTACGTTTGGCAGTCGCTGCGCGCTTTTTGACTAACATCATTAAAAGGCGGCCTAAATTGGCGCCAAGAAACATTTGGACTCGATAAGGAAGTAGGGTAACTAGCAGCCATAAAGAGCCGAAAGCCAGCCATAACAGCCAAAAACGCGGATGAAGAAAACGAAGTTCGAACGAAGGCTTTTGCAAAACATGGTACCAATAATCTAAAATAAGCCGGATATTGTAAACTATCGCCTTGACCATGTCTCGGTTTTGGCATAATCACATGATACAATTGCACTATATCTAGCGCTAGGAAATACACATGACAATCAGTTTGCCCCAATTTAATCAAGCTAAGGTTTTAGTTTTAGGCGATTTAATGCTTGATCGCTATTGGCATGGACCCACTCAACGAATATCTCCCGAGGCCCCAGTGCCAGTGGTTAAAGTTGAGCGAATCGAAGATCGCCCCGGCGGCGCTGCCAATGTTGCGTTGAACATTGTGGCGCTAGGCAGTCACTGTGACATTATTGGCATTACTGGCGATGATGAAGCCGGACGCATTTTAAAACAGCAAATGCTGGCACTCAATGTAACGCCTGATTTTTATCAGCAATCGGACATTCCTACTATCACCAAATTACGGGTGATTAGTCGAAATCAACAACTTATTCGGCTTGATTTTGAAGAGCACGCCAGCAAACTACCGGCGGCGCCATTACTTGAAAAATTGCAACAACGCTTAAACCAAGCCGACGTGGTTATTTTGTCTGACTACGCTAAAGGCACCTTAGATCAAGTCGAGAAAATGATTGCCTTATGCCGCGCGGCCAATAAACCCGTGATGATTGATCCCAAAGGACATGATTTTAAGCGTTATCGTGGCGCTACCTTGTTAACGCCAAATATGAGTGAATTTGAAGCGGTAGTAGGTCATTGTATTGACGAAAACGATATTGTCGCCAAGGGCCAAACCTTAATGGTTGAGTTAGACCTGCAAGCGTTACTGGTGACTCGTTCAGAGCATGGCATGACCTTATTACGCCGTGACCAACAAGAGTTACATTTTCCGGCGATGGCGCGCGAAGTTTTTGACGTAACCGGTGCCGGCGATACGGTCATTTCAGTGTTAGCGGCTTCGTTTGCCGCTGGTGCTGATTTAGAGCAAGCTTGTGCGTTGGCCAATATCGGCGCTGGCGTGGTGGTTGGTAAACTTGGCACCTCAACGGTTAGCATTGTTGAGCTGGCTGGCGAACTTGCCAAAACTCATCCCGAGGTCGGTTTTGGCGTGGTAACTGAACAGCAATTACAAATTAGTATTGCGGCGGCGAAAGCCCGTGGCGAAAAAATAGTATTAACCAATGGCTGTTTTGATATTTTGCACGCAGGTCATGTGTCTTACCTCGGCCAAGCCGCCAAGCTTGGTGACCGCTTAATTGTCGCGGTTAACGACGACGCCTCGGTAAAACGCTTAAAAGGAGAAGCTCGTCCAATTAACCCAACCGATCGCCGAATGGCCGTGTTAGCTGGTTTAGGTGCCGTGGACTGGGTGGTGAGCTTTACTGAAGATACACCTGCGCGCTTAATTGGTGAGTTATTACCAGACTTGTTGGTAAAGGGTGGAGATTATAAGCCCGAACAGATTGCCGGTGGCAGCGAAGTAATAGCCAATGGTGGGCAAGTCAAAGTATTAAATTTTGAAGACGGCTGCTCAACCTCAAAAATAATTGACGCCATTCGTAATAAATAACGTCTTTACTAGCCAGCAGTGTTAAATAAAAAGCCCCCAGTAGTTGGATAACCAATTACTGGGGGCTTTTTTTATGTCTTATGTTTCAGGCCAATCCCAAGTACATGTATTTCTGCGTGCAGTGTCATGGGCTTAATGTCACGGTACTAATACCACAGTGCTAATACCACGGTACTAATACCACAGTTCTTATGCCACGTTGGCTATATGTGGCAAAGAGAGACTATTTAGGCAAACTTAACCTTGCTTTAAACTGGTGCTTATCTGCTGCAAGTCACGTTCGGTCAAAGTGCCAGCCGTTTGTTTTAAGCTTAAAATCGATAAAATGTAGCTATAACGAGCAGATGAAAGTTGTTGCTTAGCGTTATAGACCTGACGGGTACTATTTAGCACATCAACAATGGTACGCGTGCCAACTTGAAACCCAGCATCGGTTGCCTTTAATGCACTGTCTGCCGACTTTGCCGCTTGAGTTAATGCATTAATTGAACTAATCGACGCGCGTACATTGTTGTAGTTACTGCGAATATGGCGCACAACCGCGCGATGGTTCTGTTCAAGCGCCTGAGCACTTGCCACATAGCCAAAGGTGGCTTGTTTGGTTTTTGAGGTGGTGCTACCGCCGCTATAAATAGGCACATTAAGCACTAAACCTAGTGCTGCTGCTTCGTAATTATTCGGGGTAGTGCTGCTTTGATTATAATGATGGCCGATGCTAGCTGAGGCGCTAAGGGTTGGTAAGTGTCCTGATTTGGCAAGATCAATTTGTTGCTTAGCAATGTCGACAGCTAAACGTTGATTAAGTAATTCAAGGTTATTTTCTTGTGCTAGCTTAATCCAGTCGCTAGATTTGCTTGGCGAAGGCATCGAAGGTGAAAATAACGCAGTGTTTAACGCGTCCAAACTGTCATGCTGCTGACCGGTGATTTCACGTAACACTTCAACACTATTTTCTACCGTATTATTGGCGGCAATTTCGTTGGCCAAAGACAAATCAAGTTGGGCTTTGGCTTCGTGTAAATCGGTAATATTGGTTAAGCCAACTTCAAAACGTTGTTTGGTTTGTTCGTGTTGACGCTCAATAGCACGCTTTTCAGCTTGGACAAATGACAATTCATCTTGCGCTTGTAAAATATCGAAATAGGCGTTAGCGACCCTTAAAATTAACTCTTGCTGGGCCCGCGCTAATTGCGCATCACTTTGGGTCGCTAGCTTCTCACTAATACTTAAGCTTAACCACGACCCTTGTGAGTAAATTTGTTGGGTTAGGCTGATGGTGGCATCGCCACCCCAGTTGGCTGTTTGCCAGCCTTTGCCATCGTTGCTAAAAGAGCGAGCGCTATTACCGAGCGAAATAGATCCGCTTACTTGTGGTAATAAAACCGCGCTAGATTGATTAATCGCTTCAAACTGGGCATCACGGTTAGCTTTAGCTTGTTTTATTAACGGATCGCCTTGTAATGCCTGCTGATAGACCTGATGCAGGCTTTGTGCGCTGGTGCCATATGAAAGTAGGCCCAGACTGACGGAGATGATTAGCTTATGTAGTTTCATGCTGATATCTAATGTCCTTTTAATTATATTAAAACGAAGTTTAACAGCTTCATTGTCTTACAAGATAATAAAGTTAAATTTAGTGTTAGTTAATATAAATTTAACCTTAACTGAATATTTTTATTGGGATTATGATGTTTTACCCGAGTAGGGCTTGTTAAACTAACAGCTTGTTTATGATGAGCGTTTACATTCTTATGTCGAAATTAACCACCTTCGAGTCCACAGACTTACAAATTTTAAGCCGCGAGCTGGTGTGGCAGGGTTACTTTAACATGGTAAAGTTTACTTTCCGGCATAAGTTATTTGCTGGTGGGTTCAGCGAGCCTGTAACACGAGAGTTATTTGAACGTGGCAATGCGGTGGTGGTGATCCCTTATGATCCGCAAACCGACCAGTTGATTTTAATTGAACAGATAAGAGTTGGCGCCTTTGACCACAACATTAACCCGTGGTTGATCGAGCTGGTGGCCGGCATAATTGAAGTGGGCGAGCGCCCAATTGAGGTAGCTAAACGCGAAACGTTAGAAGAAACCGGACTTCAAACCCAGCGCTGTCAAAAAATCATGAGTTATTTGTCGAGTCCTGGTGGCATGTCTGAACGGATAGATTTATACATTGCGCAAGTTAAGGCCAGTGAAATAAAAGAAATTGCCGGACTTGAAGCCGAGGGGGAAGATATTAGGGTTTTTGCGATGGATCGTCAGCAAGCTTATGACGCAATTGAGCAAGGCAAGATAACGAACGCCTCGTCGATCATCGGCATTCAGTGGTTAGCCCTAAATCATCAGCGGATCAAACAAGAGTGGTTATCTAATGCGTAACAAGTTGTATATTAAACCTAAATATCAGCCAGATTTAGTCGGGTTGCACCGCTGTTGCAGCTTGAATTACGGCTTATTGCTCAAGCTCGTGCCGCAACTTAACGCCGGCAGTTATTTTTTCTACCACTTAGACAGTGCGTGTTATCAGTTGGAAGTTATTGAACAAACAAAATATACTTGTGTGGTGTCAATAGAAACTATTGCCAGTAACGTAGAGCTTGGCGAAAATGCCAGTTCACTCACACCTCAAATAAAAGTTCGCTTATATCACGATGCCGAAATGGCAGAAGTGTTAGCTAGTCGACAGATCCGGTTTTTCAAATCGAGTTATGATTATCCCAATCGTTTAATGCAGCAGCCAGATGAAAAGCATCAAATTAACAAGTTTTTGAGCCAATGGCTCAAACATTGTTGCATTGATGGGCGCGTTTTGCCTCAAAGCCAAGGGATTTTATGAACCAACAGATGTTAAAACTAGCCAATAGTAATCCGCAAATATTGCAGTTTAGTGATTTACATTTATCAGACGGTGAAGAGTTAATGGGCATTAATTGCGACGAGAGTTTTGCTGCGGTTAAAGCGTTAGCATCACATTTTCATGCGATAGACTTAACCTTGCTGACCGGCGATATTTCGCAAGACGATTCCGCTGTATCTTATCAAAAGTGTGCCGAAGTTTTCCGTGGGTCTAAACACCCCGTTGCCTGGATATCTGGCAACCATGACAACGTAGCTCTGCAACAACAATACTTGTCTGGTGGTGCTATTACTCCCGTTAAGCGGATCTTATTTAAACATTGGCAGTTACTACTCTTAAATTCGCAAATTGAAGGGAAGGTTTGTGGTGAAATTTGTCAGGATCAGCTCGCTCAAATCAAACAAGCCGCCGAGCAATATCCAGATCACCACCTAATGTTGGTAATGCACCATCATCCTATTGCCATGGACAGCCAGTGGATTGATTGCCATCGCTTAATCAACCACGAGCAACTGTGGCAAGTGGTGAATTCGATTAAACAAGTTAAGTCGATGATATTTGGCCACGTTCATCAAGCAGTTGACGTGGTGAAAGACGGCGTGCGTCTGCTTGGCGTGCCATCGACCAGTGTGCAATTTACCCCAGGTGTTGACGAGTTTGATGTTGACGTGCAACAGCCGGGCTTTCGACATTTGGATCTGCTGGCCAATGGTCAGATAAAAACCAAAGTCCACCGGGTGAAATCAGGCAAGTTTGTCGCCCAATTTGACGCTGCAGGCTATTGATTTACTGATTCTTTAGGTAGACTGGCTAGCTTGATTTTTCAATGGAGTTAACATGAAATCGAACGTCTTAATCTATCTGCATGGTTTTAATAGTTCACCGCAGTCGCAAAAAGCGATAAAAATGCGCGATTTTATCGCGCGACATTATCCAGAAATTATTCTAGAAATGCCGCAAATTGCCTTAACTCCACAGGCCGCGTGGCAGCAAATATGTCAGATTAGTGCGCAATATCCCGGTCAAAAAATTGGTTTTGTTGGCAGCTCTTTGGGTGGTTTTTTCGCGACCCTGTTAGCAGAAAAATTTGGCACTAAAGCCGTGTTAATTAATCCGGCGGTTAAACCGCATTTAATTGGCGATGTTATTCTTGGTCAGCATACTCACCCCGTTAGTGGTGAGGTTTATCAGGTTGGCCCAAATGAACTTGCCGAGCTAGCAACGCTTGATTGGACCTCATTGCAACAACCGTCTAATTTTTGGGTCTTGTTGCAACAAGGTGACGAGACCCTTGATTATCAATGTGCAAACAATGCCTATCAAGGCGCCAGAATTACCCTTGAACCGGGCGGCGATCATGGATTTTACGGTTTTGAGCGTTATTTAAATGCAATTGTAGAGTTTTTGTTTGAAAACTAGGGCTAAAGACTTAAATCAACGGCTTATTTTCGCTACACTGGGCACCATAGCACCAACTCATTAAAAACAGGGCCAATACGTGACTGACCAACAATATAATTCGGATGCGATCGAAGTACTCAAAGGCTTAGATCCCGTTAAGCACCGCCCCGGTATGTATACCGATACCACCAGACCAAATCATTTGGCACAAGAGATTATCGATAACAGTGTCGATGAAGCATTGGCTGGATTTGCCAGTTATATTCAAGTGACCTTACACGAAGATCAATCAATCGAAGTGACCGATGATGGTCGTGGCATGCCCGTTGATATTCACCCAGAAGAAGGGGTTAGCGGGGTTGAGCTTATTTTATGTAAGCTGCATGCTGGTGGTAAATTTTCAGGTAAAAATTATCAATTTTCGGGTGGCTTGCATGGCGTAGGCATTTCGGTTGTTAATGCCTTATCAACTCGGGTCGAAGTTAGTATTCGCCGTAATGCTCAAGTGTATCAAATCGCCTTTGAAAATGGCTTTAAAGTTGAAGAGCTTGAAGTCACGGGTACCTGCGGTAAACGCAATACCGGTACTCAGGTACGGTTCTGGCCCGATCCAAAATATTTTGATTCGTTTAAATTCTCGGTCTCACGTTTATTTCATTTATTGCGTTCAAAAGCGGTATTAAGTCCTGGGCTTAAAATTCGTTTTACCAATAAAATCACCAAAGAAGTGCAAGACTGGTGTTATGAAGCTGGCCTTAAAGACTATTTGCTCGACACCGTAAAGCAATGGCCATGTTTGCCTGACGACCCTTTTACTGGCAGCATGAGCAGCCAATCTGAAGCTGTTGAATGGGCGGTAGTATGGCAGCCAGAAGGCGGCGATGGCCTGCATGAAAGTTATGTTAACCTCATTCCAACGATTCAGGGCGGCACTCATGTTAATGGTTTGCGGACTGGTTTACTTGACGCAATGCGTGAGTTTTGTGAGTTTAGAAGCCTTATCCCACGTGGTATTAAACTGACCCCAGATGATATTTGGGACAAGTGTAGCTATGTCTTGTCGGTAAAAATGGCTGAGCCGCAATTTGCTGGTCAAATCAAAGAGCGCTTGTCATCACGACAGTGCGCCGCTTTTGTCAGTGGTGTGGTAAAAGACTCCTTTAGCCTGTGGTTAAATCAACATACCGATATTGCTGAATTACTGGCAGAACTCTGTATTAGTAATGCCCAGCGCCGCTTAAAAGCCAGCAAGAAAATTGCCCGTAAAAGGATTACTTCAGGTCCAGCACTGCCGGGTAAATTAACCGATTGTACCGGGCAAGATCCATCGCGCGCCGAACTGTTTTTGGTGGAAGGTGACTCGGCGGGCGGCTCTGCCAAACAAGCGAGAGATCGTGAGTTTCAGGCGGTAATGCCACTGCGCGGTAAAATCCTTAATACCTGGGAAGTCGAATCAACGCAGGTATTAGCGTCACAAGAAGTCCACGATATTTCAGTGGCGATTGGCCTAGATCCCGACTCGAGTGATTTGTCTCAACTGCGTTATGACAAAGTTTGTATCCTTGCCGATGCCGATTCCGATGGGCTGCATATTGCGACCTTATTGTGCGCCTTGTTCATGATGCACTTTAGAGAGTTGGTGCTAAAGGGCCATGTATATGTTGCGATGCCGCCACTTTACCGGATTGATATTGGTAAAGAGGTTTTCTATGCGCTGGACGAGAGCGAAAAAGAAGGCATTTTAGACCGGATCGAAGCGGAGAAAAAACGCGGTAAAGTCAACGTACAACGCTTTAAAGGCTTGGGTGAAATGAACCCGCTGCAACTGCGTGAAACCACGATGGATCCTAATACCCGTCGCTTGGTTCAGCTAACCTTAGACAATGTTGAAGAAACGGTTGAAAGCATGGACATGTTATTGGCGAAAAAGCGTTCGCCAGATCGTCGTCATTGGTTAGAAACTAAGGGTAACTTGGCTCAAGTCACTGACGTGGTAGAAGATTAATTTGTATAAGACTAATATGTAAAGACGGCATGTGAAGACGAGCATGTAGATCCTTAATAAAGGTGCAATCATTTTGATGTTATCAATTTGATTGCACCTTTATTTTTTATTTAGTATGGTGCACTTTAATCCTGTCATAAATAAGAGTCGATAATGCCATTAGAAAAATTGAATCATGCCCAACGTGAAAGGTTGGCGTTTATAGATTTCAGTTTGCAATTTTTCGGACAAATCGCGCGTGCCGATCTGATTGCGCACTTTAAAACTGGCTTAGCGTCATGTTCTCGTGATTTAACATTATATCGTGAGCTTGCGCCCAATAATTTAACCTTAAAACATACCACCAAGCTGTATTACCGAACGAATGGGTTTATCCCAGTTTTCGACCATAAACCCCAAGCGATCCTTGATAGTTTGTGCCGAGGTTTTGGTGATGGTTTCTCACAGCACATTACACCATCGCAAGTTTGCATTGATGCTAGTCGCTTAATCCAGCCCGACACCGATGTTATCGCCACTCTTATGCGAGCGATCAACAGTGGCAGTGCCATATCATGTGACTATACCTCGCTAAGTTCGGGTACAACGACAAGAATGTTAGTGCCACATGCACTGGCCAATAACGGCCAACGTTGGCATGTGCGAGCATTCGATAGCAAATCAAACGAGTTTCGAGACTTTGCCTGTACTCGTTTGCAAAACGTCAAAGAATCATCGATAAAGGTCGAGGACAAAGCAGCACTAGCGCAAGATAGCGCATGGAATACATTTCATCACATTACACTCGTACCTCACCCGTCCATTAAACACCCTAAAGCGATTGAATTAGATTATGCCATGGTGGCTGGCAAACTCGAATTAAGCGTGCGCGAAGCACTGATAGGTTACTTAATGCGTCAATGGAATGTTGATTGCACATTAGAAGGCACATTAGAAGGCACATTAGTTGGCGGCCAGTATCAACTTAGGCTCGACAATATTCACCAATTACAGCGCATTGAGAGCTTGTCGATTGCGCCTGGTTACAAGACTTAAAAGAAGTTAGTTTTGAATAAACACCAGGGATGCCGCTAATAAAGTACGTGGCAAACAAGTGTTGTAAGAAATCAAGGGGTCAGAAATCAAAGGGCAGAGTTATTGCTTCCCTTGATTGTTAAAAAATATTGTCGATAAAATAGTTCACACACGCTGATAAACCCCAGTGTGTATGAACTATTATGTTCACTATATTGCGTTGCTCGCTGCCACTTGGCCTGAATCACGTTTATCTAATGCGCCGCTTAAACGGGTTAGGGCCAATGCGCCAAGCACCACGATTGCGCCAACCCAAGGGGTCGTCATTAATCCTGACTGCTCAACAATTAATCCGCCCCCCCAAGCACCTAAAGCGATGCCAACATTAAAGGCCGCAATGTTTAAACCTGAGGCAACATCGACCGCGTCTGGGGTATGTTGCTGCGCCATATTCACGACGTAAACCTGAAGGCCAGGTACATTGCCAAAGGCAAACGCGCCCCACACTAAAATAGTTAATACGGCGGCGATTGGGTTAACCGCGGTAAAGCTAAAGGTCAGTAATATCGCAGCCAATCCGGTGAAAATAATCGTCAATGCTTTAATTGGGCCCATAGAATCGGCCATTTTACCGCCCCAGATGTTGCCAATAGCGACCGATACACCGTAAACCAACAATATTAGACCTATGGTGCTGGTTTCAAAACCAGTGACTTGATTGAGGATTGGCGCTAAATAAGTAAAGGCAATAAAGGTGCCGCCATAACCAATCGCAGTAATGGCATAAACCAGTAATAAACGCGGATGGGTTAATACTTTTAACTGGGCCGACATTTTAGCCGGTTTTGCTTGAGCCAAGTTGTTTGGTATTAGCAAAGCGCTGCCAATCATCGCGATTAACCCCAGTGCTGCCACGGTTAAAAAGGTGGCTTGCCAGCCAAATAATTGACCAATGTAGGTGCCAATAGGCACGCCGCTCACTAACGCGACGGTTAAGCCAGTAAACATAATAGCAATCGCACTGGCGGCTTTTTCTTTAGGCACTAGACCTGTCGCAATGGTTGATCCAATTGAGAAAAATACGCCATGAGCTAGGCCGGTTAAGATCCGTGCTGCAATTAAGCTTTCGTAATTTGGCGCTTGCCAAGCCACTAAATTACCGATCACAAACAAGGCCATTACGGCCAGCAAAACGACCTTTCTGTTCCATTTACCAGTTAAGGCAGTAAGAACTGGCGCGCCAATCGCAACGCCTACTGCGTATAAGCTAACCAGTAATCCGGCCGACGGTAGTGATACATTAAGATCTTGTGCCATGGTCGGTAATAACCCGACAATAACAAATTCAGTGGTTCCAATAACAAAAGCGCTTAGCGCTAATGCCAGTAAAGCTAACGGCATGGTGTTCTCCATTGTGTAAAGATTGATTTAAGAGTGTCAGTTGACGGTTAAAGTCACTTTGAAGGCAGGATTATTGCTTGTTATACTGTTGTGATAAATAGCGTCTTTAACAAATTACTTTTGTAGATAATGATATGAATAGACCATTAAGAACCCGTTCAGATGAACTTGAAATCTTACTCACCGTGATAGATTGTGGTGGGTTTTCAGCAGCGGCCAATACTTTAAATATTCAGGTTGCGCGTGTATCTAGAGCTGTTGCTAAGCTAGAACAGCAGTTAGGCGTGACTATTTTAAATCGCACCACCCGGCGGGTTGAGTTAACCGACGAAGGGCGAGTTTTTGCTGACAAGGTCAGGCTTGGTTTGTTGCATTTGCAACAAGCTGAAGATGAGCTTATTTATCGTGGTGAGTTGCCCGCGGGTCGTTTGCGGGTCGATGCTGCAAGTCCTTTTATTTTCCATCAACTTGTGCCGCTGATTGGCGCATTTAAACAAGCTTATCCGGATATTGAGTTAGAGCTATGCTCCAATGAAGGTTTTGTTGATTTACTCGAAAAAAAAACCGATGTCGCGATAAGGATTGGCAAGTTAGACGATTCAACCTTACACGCGCGCTCATTAGGAAAAAGTCCGCTCTATATTGTTGCGAGCCCGCAATACATTGCTAGTCACGGTACCGTGACACATCCGAAAGACTTAATCGATCACGAGCTTATTTGCTTTTCGAGTGTAAAAGCGCTTAATCAATGGCCAGTCAAAGGGTTAGGCCCCATTGTGCCTAATTTAACCGCCACTAATGGCGAAACGATCCGCCAATTAGTGTTAAATCATAACGGCATAGCCTGTTTGTCAGGATTTTTGGTTAACAACGATATCAGCTCAGGAAAATTAGTTAGCTTGCTCGAACCTTATCGCTTGTTAGGCAGTGACCGCGAACAAGTTAATGCGGTGTATTATAAATCGTCAGCGGTAGCCAAGCGAATTTCAGCATTTATTGACTTTATTAAGCCGAATTTAAATCTGTAAACGTAAGGCGCGCTTATGGCTAGGTCACCTACTTTCACAATCGCTAGTAAACGATCGCTAATAAATAATAGCGAGACATTAACACTGGCTCGCTATCTATTTGACTGAACTCTTACGCTATTGCCACTGATTGAGGTTTTAGTTTTGAAGCATATTTTACTGCATACATGTTTTGATCGGCTTGTTGAATCAGTGCGTCTGGGGATATGTACTCGTTGATACCTGTCTGAGCGTAGCCAATGCTCAACGACAAATCTTTCACCGTGTTGCTTAGTTCAGCGGCTAAACGCTGGCCGTAAACATGCTGCGCCTGGGCTTGGGTGCAATTGGAAAAAATAATGAAGAACTCATCGCCACCATGTCTAAAGGAGTGATCCTCAGGCCTAGTGATGGCGTTAATCGCGCTTGCCACAGCAAGTAATATTTCGTTACCGCGCTGGTGTCCTTGGGTATCATTAATTATCTTAAAGTCATTAATATCGATATAGGCTACCGCCACTGGCTCTAAGCGGCGTTTGGCACGACGTAAGATATACGTGAGAGTGTCGTCCATGGTGCGCATATTGAGCAAGCTAGTTAAGGGATCTCTCGTTGCCATTTCTTGTAAACGGCCGACCACTGTTTCGCGCTTGGACTCATAGACATAGGACATCGCCCAGATTGCCACAGCACAAAGCCCAACATTTGCTAATATAATCCAATGCACTTCGGGAGCCTGCTGCCACACGCGCCATCCAATAATTGCCAAGCCAGAAAATACTCCGACACACGTTATGGGCGTGCCTATTCTGCGCCCTAACAACAGATAAGACAAAATAGGAAAGATCAGGATCCATGAAAATAGTCCAGATTTGAAACTGGAAATCACAATGCCAAGCAATACCAGACTGTAGCAAGTGCAGAGGTAAACAAAAGACCAGCGTTGTAAATGTCGTGTTGTGTTTAGAATAGTCAGGATATAACACCAAAAGACCGCGACAATTGCTTCAATTGCAGCATAGGTTTTCAAGCCAACCGTCCAATTAAACACAGCGAAAAAGCTAGCAGCAAAAATAGTTACAATGAGTAATACTCGCAATACAGATCGACGGTATTCATATTCTTCAGACTTTTTCATTCAATTTACCACTACTTCATTAATCAAACGCTTGCTCGATTGGCAAGTTATATAATAGCAAAGCCAACCCAACCCAACCCATTCCAATCTAAGTGGAACTTGTATCAGCTTAATGTCTGCATTTTACTGATTCTTACTAGCATTAACAGTAGTTAAATTATGACCGCGTTGTGGACGGGCAGTGGTTTGGTCGACAGTGGATGTTGGATTTGTATTAGGTTTTGTATTTGGTGAGGTTTTTAATGTTTTATTTCAATTTGTTACGGTGGAGGCTCACTCGCTGTAGTACAAAAGTGAGTGAGCCTTTCAGGCGGTATTGAACCTACATCTGGCGATGTAAATACATATTATACTGCTGTAACTGAGGTTAAGTGGTTATCCCAACGCACATTAGCAAACTGATGGCGATGTTGCTGCGCGCGCGCTAACGTTGGTTGCAGCACCGTGCCTTTGCCGTTCGTTGCCACAAACTGTTGTTTAACGACAGATAAACCCGCAACATCGCGCATTTTTATTTGCTCGATAAAGCGGTCTGTTTTGAGATCCCATAGCGTAATAATATCGCCACGCGGGCAACTAATCGCCACGGTATTGCTGGTGTTATTAATGCAAACACTGGCCGTGTATTGATTCATTTGTCGCCACACTTGCTCGTCAGCGTGCAAGAAACTTAACTGGTCTTGTCCCTGATGACTAATAGCCAGCGGTACTTGATCTGTTTTTGCCCCTTGATATTGCAAGCCGGCGATAACTTTACCACTGCTACTGACATCTAGGTGGCGAATGCTGAGCTGGTGGTTATCGAGCCTGTATTGGTCGACAACTTGACCTGAGCTTAAATCTAAATAAGTCAGCGCTGGTGACATTGAATCCAAATTCAATTTTTTACGTGGCATACTCGGATGCGTTTTAATGCCGCCATTGGCGATGACTAAGGTATTGCCGTCGGGCATTAACTTACATTCGTGGGGGCCAACGCCACCGGCATGATAACGCTCGAGCACTTGATAGTTGATACTGTCACGTACCACGACTTCACCATGACCTTGCTCAAAATTGTTTTCAATTGAGAACAGTAATTTACCGTCACGACTAAACACACCGTGGCCAAAAAAGTGATGGCTTTGTTCGGCTTTTATTTGTTGGCTAATAAGCCCTTGATTAAAGTCGACTTCAATTAAGTAAGTGCCAGGACGCCGGGCATTAATAATCGCATGGCCTGGTTTTAGTGGGTGAGCCACCGGGCCATGACCACGAGCAGGCAACTGAACTTGATTAATTAAATTACCGCTTAGATCAAAAGCTGCCGCGAAATGCTGGTTATCTTGATTTGAGTAAGCACTAACTAACCAAGAGTTGTCTCGATCAGTTGCGTGTAACCACCAAGGCAAACTTGCAGCGCCAGTGAGCGCGCAAGCGCTCACTAGAAATTGTCTACGAGATAACATTAATCACCGTCATTTGAGTTAAAACCAGTATTGAGATTAGTCGCTTGAATAAACTCGCCACTAAATAAGTCACGTAGTGCCAGCAAGGTATAGGCAAACTCAAACAGTTGCTCGCGCTGTGTTTCGTCAGCGAGTGCTTTGGTATAAGACCCCTGCAGCTGATCAATCTCGCTTAGGCTGGTAACTAATTGCTGTTGCATCGCTTGATCAAGTTCTGGATCATTTAAGAAACCACTTAAGATGGTGCCTAAACCGTGGCCATTTCCTGCACTGTAGATGGCAGCAAAGCTCTCGATGTTGGCTTTGATACTGGCTAGTGATGTATCACTTAAATAATTCTCGGCCACTTTGGCTAATCCTGGCGCGTTTTTACTCAGAGGCGCAACAGTTTTAGTGCTACTGACTTTCTCGATTTGTTCAAACCAGTTGCTCATTAACTCTTCAACGGCATCTTGGGCACCGTTAAACTCACCGCTGCCAGTGATAAGCGTCGTGGCGTAGTTACCGCCACTTGGTTGCCATTGCGTGACTAATTGTGCACTGATGTTGGTGAGGTTTTGGCTGATCGCCGTCAGCAATTCACAACGTTTAGCCTTGTTGTCGCTGGTTAATAGGCCATCTTGGCTGTTCGCTGGATAAAGCAGAGATTCCGCAGCAGGCAAGCCTTGACCACCGACATTTTTATTGGCAATTAATGCAGCAGTTATCGTGCTTGGCTCTTGCAAGTGACGCGCAATGGCGCGTTTTACCGCTTTGTTATTATCGGGCCAGTATTGAATCCTAAATGCGTTATCAACGACAGGGCCAACTTTAACCCACTGAATCGCTTGCCAGCTCAGGTTTGCTTGCAACCACGATTGCTGTACTTGTTGTAAGTCGCTAGTTGTGGCCGCAGGCAGGGCACAAAATTGACGAGCAGTTTGATTTAACTGGGCGCTAGACTTTGCGAAGTTTTGATAACCGGGCACAATATGATTGTTGGTTAAATCGGTTAAATAAGCAGACCAGTGCCCTTCAATGGTAGTAGGGGCTACGACCACTTTGGCCTCAGTCTTTACGGCAATTTGCTCGGCCTTATTGCTGTCGTTGCTGCCACAGGCGGTTAACGACAGTGCCAATAATAGCGGCGTGGAGCCCCGCATAATCTTTCTCATAATCTCAATCCTAAATTGATTTGATAAAGCGGATCAGCGCCATACGATCAGGCTGTTCCATTGTTAAATATTGTTGTTTAGCATGTTCGGCTTCACCGCCATGCCACAAGATAGCTTCGCTAATTGAGCGCGCGCGGCCATCGTGAAGAAAACGGTTTGAACCGGTTATTTTCTGTTGTAGACCGATAGCCCATAGTGGTGGGGTACGCCACTCATTACCATTGGCTGAAAACTCAGTAATACCGTCGGCCAGCCCCGGTCCCATGTCATGCAACGCCAAATCGGTGTAAGGCCAAATGGTTAAATTGGCCAGTTCACTGGTTGGATAATCGCTGCTAGTAACATAACTAGGGGTATGGCAACTGGCACAGCCACTTTGATAAAACAAACTGCGACCGCGCTGGCTTTGCGGGCTTTTGAGCGATCGCGTTGGTGGCACACTGATATAGGCGCTAAAGTCATTGACTAGTTTTAATAATTTTTGCGGAATTTCAGGGCCGTCTTGCTCGCCAAATTTTGAAACTTGCTGACAGCCTACTTGGGTCGCGGTGCAATTTTCTTGTGGGAACATCGGGCTGGTAATGCCAATGTCGCCAACAAAAGCGGCGGCAACTTGCTGAGCAAGAGTAGGGTGCTTGGCTTTAAACCCAAAGCGACCAATCGCCTGTTGATTACCTGAAACGGCATTGGTCACGCGGTTATAACGCGCTGAAATTCCGTCGTTATCACTGTCGTTGGGATCTTCTTGAGCCAGTAAATCATCCTCGCTTATTGCATCGAGCAAGCCCATCCCATAAATGCTGGGGGCGTAACGTGGTGAAATACCAATATCTTTAGCCAGCGGTCCATTGCTAAGTTTGGTTAGCTGATAACTTGGTTGCTGCAGTTGATACGGCTCACCATCGGCGAAGGTGCCATTAATGGTCTGGTATTGTAAATCAAGCCAAGCTTCCCCTTGCAGAGGCTGTTTGATGCTTGCGTGCACTTTATTAACGGCACGAGGCTGGATTTGGCCGCCGTAATGAGGGTCAATCTTGTTGACTCCAGCGACGGTACTGCCTAAACGTAATAATAACGACGAAGGTTGGTGAACACCTGCCTCTGACATTGGGCCACGCCCACCAGCATGATGGCAGGTTATGCAAGATCGGGTGATAAACAATGGGCCCAAGCCGTCACGATCGGCGGTCGCCGCAGGGGCGGCTATCCACGGATCGCGAAAAAACGAAAATCCGGTCCAAAAATTGAGCTGTTCCATCCGCGAAATATTGGCCAACGGATAAATATAACTGCGTAAATGCAACCGTTCAACGGTTGCAGCGCCTGCAGGTGCGAGTTCGGCCTGACTAAATTTAGGCACAAGTGTATTGGCTTTATCATTGCTGGCTAAGGTGGTTGTAGCCACCCCCGCCAACAACAGCCATCCAAGATTGATGGCGTTTCGCATTATAAAGATCCTACAAAGGCCAATAACTGCTGACGTTCAGTCGCATTTAATTGAGTAAACTTATCTTTAACGAGCTGGGCTTCGCCGCCGTGCCATAAGATAGCCTCGGCGTGGTTACGCGCGCGGCCGTCATGCAAGAATGTTGCCTTGGCATTAACTGTTTGCACTAAACCTGTGCCCCACAAGGCAGGGGTTTTCCATTCGCGGCCATTAGCATCGGCCATTGGCAAGTCATCAGCTAAGCCTTCACAGCGTTGTACATATAAACATTGCTGACCAGACTCACAACTCTCACCATTGTCGAGTTCGCGGGTTACCTGACAGCTGCCGCCCATGTCATGCAATAACAAATCGGTATAAGGGAAAATAACCTGATTGGACAAATAACTTAAGGTTTCAGGCTCAGGTAACAACGCAAGGAGGGTTATTTTTCCTAAGCGACTGCCAACAACGTCGCCAGTTACGTGGCGCGGGGTATGACAATCAACACAGCCGGTTTCAAAAAACAACGCTCGACCCGCGGCAATTTCAGGGGCCCAAGTCTTCGTCTTTTTATCGTAACCACGGCGTGCAGGTACCGCCAATACTTTATTGTAAAACTCAACCAGCGCTAATTGGCGGTCAATAATGTCGGGTTTATTACCGCTATTTTTTTCTAACTTGGCTTGTGCCAGACAAGCGACTTGCAATGGCATGCAAGACTCTTCAATAAACAGGCTGTTCGTAATGCCGATATCGCCACGATAAGCGCCCGATGTTTGCTGTAAAACGTTAGGGTTTTGCGCTTTGTAAGCAAAGCGACCCAGTTCCATTTTACCGGTCATCACATCTTTAACCATCGCGGCTTTACCTGAAATGCCGTTGTTGTCTTGGTCAGTCGGATCGCTCAGCGCCAAGATATGCTCGGCCGGAATACCTTCTAACAAACCTGAACCAAAAATGGCCGGCGCAACGCGCGGCGAAAAGGCCACTTTAGGGTTAAATGGACCGTAGCTTAGGTCTTTGACCTTATAAATAGGCTGACGTAATTGGTAACTTACGCCATCACTGTATTGACCGGTAATGGTTTTATATTCAATAAAGGCATAGGCTTCGCCATAGAGTTTTTCGCCACTTACTGAACCATTGTGTTTTGGTAATCCTGAGGTGGTATCACCCGATAGTAACCCTTGCGCTGCAAAGGTTTGAATTTGGTCGCCGTACATTGGGTCGACATTGCCGTCGGTATCACCGACTTTTAAAAACATGCTGACCATTGGTTCATCGGCATTTTCGGGTACTAAACCTTTGCCGTCATTAAGGTGACAGCCCTGACAACTCGCCGCATTAACTACTGGGCCAACGCCTTTGTGTGGGGTTCTAAATAGGTGATCGCCCGAGGTAAAAAAACCATCGGCTTTAAAATCTCTGGCCACAGGTTTTGGTCGGCGGCTAAAGGCATTTTTGTTAAAAACAAACATTGTGGTATCACCGCCAGCGAGATGTTCATTGGGCGCGATAACATGACTTGTTAGTGGCAGTAAACCGCTGTGATCTTGTGCTTGGCTATTAGTTGCTGGTTCAGTGGCGAGTGCTGTGTAAGAAACGAGTAAACACAGTAAAGAGGGGATAGAACGTGTTAGATACCGCATGACTTATGTTGATTCCTTGAAACGACTAAAGGGTTCATAAAATGAACCCTTTAAATTACTGATGATAACCTTAGTCGCTTAATTCAAATTGATTAAGCGCAAGTTAACTTATTATTAGATTTTTTCTTCAGTGTCATCACGTAAGCTGTTAGTGGTAACGCCTAGTGCCTTGATCACGTTTTCAATATCATCAGTTTGTGCAACTAAGTTTTTAATCACAGCCATAACGTCTTGCTGAGCAACACCTTCTTGAATTAATACATCAAAAGGAATACCGGCTTTAGCTTTTGCATCGATAACAGCAGCGGCTTTCATTGTTGCTGCTAATGAACCACGTAGCTTGTTTGCTAATGCTTGCTGCTTGTTAGCTACTAGTAGATCGTGAACCGAAGTACCGTGGATCTTTTCGCCGTTGATGCGAGTGTAAGTAGCGTTGTAGCTGTTTTGTACGCCTTGAGCATTTAAGAAAATGTCACGGTGAGTATTGTCACTAAAACATGAATGCTCATCTTCTTGAGAATCAGTTGTTAGTGCAATGTTGATACGTTCGCCAGCAAGTTCGCCGAAGCTTAAACGACCCATGCTTTCTAAGATTTTAGCCAGAGAAGCATCGCCACCAGCAACAAAGTTCTTGTAGTGTGAGCCAGTAGGCGCCCAAGCATTAACAACAGGTGTTAAGTCATCAATTAAAATGTCAGTAACAGCAAGTAGGTAATCACCACGACGGTCACATGTTGCATCAGCTACGCTAACTTTAGCACCTGAAGTACATGCTTTAGCGTTGCCGTTAGCTGCTGAGAAGTAATCAGAAACCGGACGTTGACCAGGAGTATTGTCATGCTTAAGTTGGTTAGAACTTGAATTTTGGTTTAAATCTTGACCCCAAAGTAAGAATTCAATCGCGTGGTAACCAGTTGTTACGTTACGTTCGTCTTCGCCTTTACCATTTAGCTCTAAGATGGTTGCTTTGTTGATCGTTGCGTAATCTTTGCTGTTAGCAATAATGTTGCTGCTAAGTGCACGGCCGTTTTCGCCAAATGCGTCGCCGTCAACCTTTGGAGATGTTGATACGTAATCGATAATGCCTTCGCCTAGTGGCCAAGCGTTAATGTTACCTTCAGGGCCGTCGCCTTCTTCACCTAAGCTACCATCTGCTTTAAGTGCATCGATAGGACCAACGCGGAAACGGTAAACTTCAGTTTGGCCGTAAGGTTCGCGTGAATCAATCCAAGCTTGCTTGGCGGTAGCTAGGCTTTGCTCGGTAGGCGCTGCAACGAAAGCTGTTAGGGCTTGCTTTAAAGCTTTAGCCGTCGTTAGCGAGTCACTGTAAGCTGCATAAGCGATGTCAGCATTAGACTTTAATACGGCAGCGCGTGTTACGTCACTGTTGCTTGCAGAGCCAGCTACTACAGGTAGGCTTACACCTAGAACAACCGCTAGTGCTACTTTAGACAGAGAGTTAATCTTCATTATCGATATTCCTTTATTACGTAAATCAAATATATGTATGTTTGGTTCAACGTTTTAATTTAGTTATCCGTAAGTTAACTTACAGCGAGCTAATTGTTGAGTTCAGGTAAAATCTACCCGTAGATTTCGCGACAATGATAATGGTTACTGATTCATTGAGCAAGTGGTAATGCAAGTAATTTTCATTTGGGTTTAGATTTAACTAATTGATGTTGGCGGGTTGAGAATATATATTGCGCGCCTTAGTGGGCAAAGTTTGTTGTGCTAGCAATGACAAATTGAGGCTGGTTTGATAAAATGAAATTAAAATACTGTCGCTGTTAACTTACGGGTTATTAAGATGAAACTTGCTCATCTTATCGCCATTATCGACAGCTGAAAATAATCACAAGGGTCAGAGCCGTGAACGACACAACAAAAATGAGCCTAGATGGCATCGAGCAACTGTCGATGCAGCAATTTACCGAAGAGTCTTATTTAAATTACTCAATGTACGTCATTATGGATCGTGCATTGCCACACATTGGTGATGGTTTAAAACCAGTACAACGCCGTATTATTTATGCGATGTCTGAATTAGGCTTGTCAGCAGGGGCCAAATATAAAAAGTCGGCCCGTACCGTTGGTGATGTTTTAGGTAAATTTCACCCCCATGGCGATTCCGCCTGTTATGAAGCCATGGTATTAATGGCTCAACCTTTTTCGTATCGTTATCCGTTAGTGGATGGCCAAGGTAACTGGGGCGCGCCTGACGATCCTAAGTCGTTTGCGGCAATGCGTTATACCGAAGCCAAATTATCACGCTTTAGTGAATTGCTGTTGGGTGAACTGGGTCAGGGCACGGTTGACTGGCAGCCGAACTTTGACGGCACCTTAAAAGAACCGATGGTGTTGCCTGCGCGTTTACCGCATATCCTACTTAACGGCATTACGGGTATTGCCGTGGGCATGGCAACTGATATTCCGCCACATAATGTCCGTGAAGTGACCAGTGCTTGTATTCATTTACTTGACAACCCTAAAGCGAGTTTAGGCGAGTTACTCGAGCATGTGAAAGGGCCTGACTATCCGACTGAAGCCGAGATTATTACCCCTAAGGCTGAAATTGAAAAAATTTATGCTAATGGCAAGGGCTCAATAAAAATGCGGGCGGTGTTTACCGTTGAAGACGGTGATATCGTTATTTCGGCGCTGCCACATCAGGTTTCTGGTGGTAAAATTTTAGAACAAATTGCGGCGCAAATGCAGGCCAAGAAGCTGCCGATGGTGTCTGATTTACGCGATGAGTCTGATCATGAGTCACCGACTCGTTTGGTGATTGTGCCACGGTCTAATCGGGTCGATGTCCAAGAATTAATGAATCATCTGTTTGCCACAACCGATCTGGAAAAAAACTACCGGGTTAATCTTAATATTCTGGGGCTTGATAAACGCCCACGGGTAATGAGCTTAAGCGAAATTTTAAGGGACTGGTTATCTTACCGGCTTGACACCGTGCGCCGGCGTTTGCAACACCGACTCGATAAAATATTAGCCCGCTTGCATATTCTTGATGGTTTGCTGGTCGCGTTTTTAAATATTGATGAAGTGATTGAAATAATTCGAACCTTTGACAATCCTAAAGCCGAGTTAATGAGTCGGTTCAATATTTCGGTGATTCAAGCCGATGCAATATTAGAAATAAAATTACGTCAGCTGGCTAAGCTTGAAGAAATTAAGATTAAAGCGGAGCAAGACGAACTGGCGATTGAACGTGACAAAATAGAACTTATTTTGTCGTCAGAGCGCCGGATGAAAACTTTAGTTAAAAAAGAATTGATCAGTGACGCTGAAAAATATGGCGACGACCGACGCTCGCCAATTGTTGCGCGTACTGAAGCCAAAGCGCTGCAAGAAAAAGACTTAGTACCTAGTGAAGCCGTGACAGTCGTCGTATCCGAAAAAGGTTGGGCCCGTTGCGCCAAAGGCCATGACATTGACGCTGATAAGCTCAGTTATAAGACCGGTGACGGTTATTTGTGTTCGGCGAAAGGCCGTAGTAATCAACCCGTGGTCTTTATTGATAGTTCAGGACGTGCATTTACGACCGACGCCCACACCTTGCCATCTGCACGTAGTCAAGGTGAGCCATTAACAGGACGCTTCACTTTAGTTGCAGGTGAAAGCATTGAACATACCCTAATGGGCAAGGACGACCAGTTATATTTATTGGCGACCGATGGCGGTTATGGTTTCATTGCCAGCTTTAGTGACATGATAAGCCGCAATAAAAATGGTAAGGCGTTAATTAGTCGACCTAAAGGCGCGAATGTACTGCCGTTAACCCCCATTAGCGATCAAACATCGCAGCTGTGTTTGTCGATATCTAATGAAGGTCGGATGTTGATTTTCCCACTGGAAAGCTTGCCAAAGCTGGCGAAAGGCAAGGGCAACAAAATTATTAATATCCCAAGTTCTCGGGTGCAAACTCGTGAAGAGTTTGTCAAACAAATTGCTGTTATTAGTACGGACAGCGAAGTAACCTTGTTTGCAGGCAAGCGTAAACTGACCTTAAAACCAAGTGATTTAGAACATTACATTGGTGAGCGAGGACGTCGTGGTAATAAGTTACCGCGTGGTTTACAGCGAGTTGATTCAATTGTAGTGTCTGGCTGGGATGGTCTTGATGAGCCGTTAGCTGAGCAAATAGAACCAGAAGCTTAAAAGGATAGTTAGGCTGGCGTTGATAACGGTTTAGCGGTTGGTTTTAAAAACGAAGCAAGGTGTGAAGACACCTTGCTTAATGTCGGTCGGTTTAACGTAGTACCACGTTAAGGGCTTGCAAACCTTTCGGGCCTTGCTCAACGTCAAATTGAACCTCTTGGCCATCGTTGAGGGTCTTAAAACCATCAGACTGAATTGCTCTAAAATGAACAAAAATGTCTTCGCCACCGGGTTGCTCTATAAACCCAAAGCCTTTTTTCTCATTAAACCATTTTACTCGACCTGTTACTGCCATGTTTGATCTCCATGTATCGATGATTTGTGTAACTATTATTTCTTGTTATTACACATTATTTAAATGACGAAAAGTCATGGTTACTTCTTAACCGTTTTTGATACTAACTCAATTATCACTAAAATAAAATAGTATAATTGTTTGATCGAGTAGAAGATTATTTGAGCTATATTTGATCGTGGTGAACAATCAACACATATTTCTCCAGTAATTGCTCTTGAGTCTCAATATAATCAGGGTCAACAATAATGCAGTCAATCGGGCAGACTTTATCACAAGTGGGCTTTTCGTAGTGACCGACACACTCGGTGCATAACACGGGATCAATTTCGTAGATCACCGCACCATAGGTAATCGCGTCATTAGGGCATTCTGGCTCACACATGTCGCAGTTAATGCAGTTGTCTTTAATTAGTAGCGCCAAGTTTATCCCTTACATTAATACCAATTCCAGAGGCAGCGCTTTAAGCGATGCCTCTGGCTTGATTTACTTGTTCAGTTATCAGTGTCTATATAAGTTTTTTTATTGGCCTATTTAGCCTCGTAATGCGGATTGCGTGAGTCCTGTTCAACTTTAAAGTGACGCATTAATAATGCAAATGCTAAGTCAATATCTTGCGGCACGGGCAGATAAACCACATGACCTGAGCCGGGAGCAACCGTAATAGCTTGGCCATTTTTATCTTCAAGTTGTTCTAAAACAAAGTTGATATTACCGCTAGGCGTCATTAATTCGAGGCTATCACCAACCAGAAATTTATTTTTAACCTCAACCCGTGCCCAACCTTTATCGTTACGGCAGGTTATATCACCAACAAATTGCTGGGTTTGGGACATTGAGTAGCCGTAATCGTAATTTTGATAATTATCATGGTTATGACGCCGTAAAAAGCCCTCTGTATAACCACGGTGTGCCAAATGCTCTAAAGAGGTCATTAAAGTTGGGTCGAAAGGTTTACCTGCCACCGCGTCGTCAATGGCTTTGCGATACACTTGCGCTGTTCGGGCGCAATAATAAAATGACTTTGTTCGACCTTCTATTTTTAATGAATGTAGTCCAATGTGCGTTAGCTGCTCAACCATTTCGACCGCCCGCAAATCTTTTGAGTTCATGATATAGGTACCATGCTCGTCTTCAAATGCTGGCATATATTCACCGGGGCGGCCGGCTTCTTGTAATAGGTAAATGTTATCGGTGGTCGTTCCCTTGCCTAAAGTTGGTTGTACTATTGCTGGCTCAGTTTGTGCTGGCTCAATTTTTACCGGATTAACTTGTTCCCGATCAGCGGGTGTTTGCGCTAATAATGGCGGCTTAGTGGCGACAATATCGCCAGTCTCATTTTCTGTTGCACCGTGCGCATCATATTTCCAGCGACATGAATTGGTACAGGTGCCCTGATTTGGATCGCGTTTGTTGATGTAACCTGATAATAAACAGCGACCAGAATAGGCCATGCATAAAGCGCCATGGACAAATACTTCTAATTCCATCTCCGGCACGGCTTGGCGGATTTCTGCTATTTCTTTGACTGATAATTCACGCGATAAGATCACGCGTTTGATCCCTTGCTGATACCAGAACTTTACGGTTGCCCAATTAACCGCGTTGGCCTGGACCGACAAGTGGATAGTCAATTGAGGATAGGCCTCACGGACCAGCATAATTAAGCCCGGATCAGACATAATTAATGCGTCTGGTTGCAATGCTACTACTGGCGCTAGATCGCGGATATAGGTTTTTAACTTGCTATTGTGTGGCGCTATATTGCTGACCACGTAGAATTTTTTTCCTAACGCATGGGCTTCGTTAATACCGATGGTTAAATTTTCAAGGGTAAATTCATTATTTCTCACGCGTAAGCTATAACGAGGTTGTCCTGCATAGACAGCATCGGCACCATAGGCAAAGGCGTAGCGCATGTTTTTTAAGCTGCCAGCCGGGGATAATAGTTCGGGGGTATACATTAAAGCAGTTCTCAGGGAATTTGGATCGGGAATTTTATCTTGATGTTAAGGGCTATCAGTTGATCTCAATCAAGTGATAGCCAGTCAATAAACTCGCAACAGACTGCATGATTAATGAATTTTTATTCATGATCTCGATATAAGTATTCATTTATTGTTGTGTTTTATTAGTCATTAGTATATGTTGGCTAGCATAATAACTCGGTATATGATTACTGGGTGTTTGTCTTCTTTTCGGCTGGTATATAGTCGATATTTTTAACCGATATTTGTGTGAGTGTTTAGTATGGAATTGTCAGATTTAAAAGATAAATTAGTAGGTGTTTGTGTTTCTGGTGGCTTGGATAGCAAAACAGTTACTAAGCGATTAATGGAAGATAACATTAAAGTTATCTGTTTTTCAGCTGATCTGGCTCAACCTGATGAAGACGATATTCAAAATGTTGTGCGTAAAATGGATCCTTGCGGTGCCGAAACGGTATTAGTAGACCTGAAAAAAGAAATGGCAGACGCTTGTTTTGAAACAATTAAAGCTAATGCGACCTATGACGGCGGTTATTGGAATACCACAGGTATTGCGCGAGCCGTGACTGTGCAGGGGCTAATTAAAGCCATGAAAGCGCGTAACGTGAATATTTTAGCGCACGGCGCAACAGGTCGTGGCAATGATCAAATGCGTTTTGAGCGTTACACACGCTCGCTTGCACCTGACATGCAAGTATATGCGCCATGGCGTGACGCCAAGTTGTTAGAGCAATTTCCTGGTCGTAGTGAAATGGCCGACTATCTTGCTCAGTTCGGTATTCCTGCTGTCATTGGCATGAAAAAGAAGTATTCGACGGATGCTAACCTTGCTGGTTTGTCTCATGAAGCGGAAGATCTAGAAAGTCTCGAAACTTCATGTCTCATTGTTGAGCCGACCATGGGCGTATGGCCGCAACAAGCACCAGACAAGATCGAAAATGTTACCGTTAAATTCGAACACGGTTATGCAGTTGAAATTAATGGTGAAGCATTAAACCCTTTTGATTTAATGAGCAAAGCCAACGAAATCGGTGGTCGTAATGGTGTTGGCATGTCCAATGCGTTAGAAAATAGAATCATTGGCACCAAAAGCCGTGGTGTTTATGAAGCCCCTGGCATGGAGTTATTAAGCCAAGGTCTACAAAACATTTTGCAAGCCACTTTAGATCGTCGTTCGACAGCACTTTATAACAGCTTAAGTCGAGTTGTGGCAGATCAAATTTATGATGGCCGTAATTTTGATGTTGCAACTAAAGCAGCGATGAGTGCGATTGATAAGCTAACTCACAGCGCGACCGGTGAAGTGAACTTAGGTTTATATAAAGGCAATGTGTTTTTCAATAGCATGGTTAATATTGAGGCGTCTTTATACAATGAAGAAGATTCCTCAATGGAAGCTAGCGACGGTCTTAACCCTGAAAGCTCGCAAGGTTATGCCGATATTATTTCGGTTGAAGCATGTGCATTAGCGAAAGCCGGACAATTTGCCGGTGATAGCTAGTTCACTAGCGTTTACTAAGTAGTTCGCCCCGAAACAGCATTTTTTTAATGCTGTTTTTTATTTTGGGCTTAGAAAAGTAAAAATTTAAAAAAGTTAGAGCGAAAAATAAAAATGGTGCTATATTAGTAATTAAGTATTATGCCTATTAATTATTCGATTATTAGACATGAATTTCATTCACTTAGATATATAACGGATTGCTTATGTCTACTGCAAATGCTTTGAGAACTATTCTAATTGAGAAGTTGAAAAATGACTCCTTAGTATTACCAACCTTACCCCGCGTCGCGATAAAAGTTAGAGATACGGTGGCAGACCCAGATTCAAACCTAAATCAAATTTCCAGTCTAATAGCACAGGATGCTGCATTATCTGCTCGAATGATCCGCATTGCTAATACGGCTCATTATAGCCGTGCAATCAAGGTCGAAAGTTTACAAACGGCGGTTACAAGGATTGGTATGCGCCAAATTAAAAACATCGTAATGGCATTAGCGATGGAGCAACTTTTTGTTTCTGAAAACGAATTCATTTCAAATTATCTCGCCAAATCTTGGCAAAAATCAACCGATGTCGCGGCTTATGCAATGGCTTTGTTTGCCACATTTAAAGCAGAAAATAAGCATACTCCGCTATTGGTGGATACGCTGACGTTATCAGCGTTATTACACAACATTGGTGTGTTACCAATTTTGACTGAAGCGGATAGTTATCCCGAAATATTTGCTGATCCTGAGTTTTTAGCGCGTGCTATTAACGACCTGCAGAGCCATATCGGTGTTGCGATTGTTAAAACATGGAACTTTAGTGATGATATGGTCGAGTGTATCCGTTATTGCAATACTACCAAGCATCAAACCGAAGAAATTAGCTATTTAGATTTTGTGCAGCTAGCCATTATCTGTCAAGAAAATGAAGCTGATTTGGCGGCCAGTGAAGCGGTGCTTAAACCCTTTATCGATAAAGGGGTATTGGTGAGCATGGAATCATTAAGCTCTGAAGAGTTTGTGGAAGAACTTGCAGCGGTCAAAGCAACGTTCGAATAAAACCTGCGCAAACAACACCAAAAAAGCACATCTAAAAAGCCCTTAGTAATAAGGGCTTTTTTGTTGGTCGGTGCGGTATTTTATTTAACTCAATTGGTATTACTGCCGAGCTTGCCGGTGGTTGGCTGGCGCGCTTTCAAAGTTACTGCGAAACGGGTTAATGTCTAAGCCACCACGACGAGTATAACGGGCATACACACTGAGCTGCTGGCAATGACAATACTTCATTAAATCGACAAATATACGTTCGACACATTGCTCGTGAAACTCGTTATGTTGACGGAACGAAATAATATAACGCAACAAGGCTTCTTGGTTGATTTTAGGGCCACGGTAATGGATTTCTACCGTGCCCCAATCCGGTTGGTTGGTGATTAAACAGTTAGATTTTAATAGGTTAGAGTGTAATCGTTCACTAATTGCCGGATCCGACAAATTAACTGCGCCAGCGAGTAACTGTGGTTCAAAATGGTAGTTATCGATTGATATATCTAACTCATCAATGCATTGGCCTTGGGGGCTTACAATGTGTTGCTGGTTAAATTGTGCGGCTAAAATGACGGTGACCGTGACTAGCCCCTTGGCACACTGTGACAGATCTTGAACTAATTGCTGCTCAACCTCGACAGCGCTGGCAAATTTGTGTTGATTAAAGCTATTTAAATACAGCTTAAAAGATTTCGACTCAACTAAAAACTCACTGTCATAAGGTAACGAGAATTGTGCCATTGCAACGACAGGTTTACCTTTTAGATTTAACCAAGACAACTCATAACCGGTCCAAATATCTTGTCCAGTAAACGGTAGCTCAAGGCCTAATTCCAGACTGTCTCGGTTTAATGAGCGCGGAACACCCTGTAACAGTTTTGCGTCGAAACTGTTATTATATTGCGTTTCTTTCCCTAGGGTTAAAGATTGCAAGGCTGGGGCATCTTGATAGTGATTAGAAGTGTCTGTCATGGGATCGGTAATCCATTGTTGATAATACTGAGTAATAAAATGTTAAATACTGCCGATAGCTTAAAGCAGTTTGCGGGTGATTATAGCAAAACTGTCGTGAATAAAACCGGACTTTTCCCACAAGTTTGCCATGATCCACAGTGGACTTCTCCTTGTGAGCTGGCAAGTGGCACCGAGGGGGAGATGTCACAGTGGCAATGGCAAAATCAAACGGGGCAATTAAGTTTTGTTGACGTTGAGCAAGCGCTAGAGCTGAGCTTTAATGAAGCAATTACCACTTATTACAATACGATATATAGTGGTTCGTTGTTTGCCACCTTTGGGGAGCATCAAATTGAGCTGCTACAAATTTGGAATAACAGTGACTTTGAGCGATTAAGTCAAAATATTATTGGTCATATTTTAATGCAGCGCCGACTCAAGCAGCAGCACACGGTGTTTATTGGCTGTATTGTTAATGGCGAGCAGATGCTTTCGATTGATAATAACACCGGTGAAGTGCTGCTCGAGATCCCCGGCGCTAAACAGCGTACGGTATTGTGTGGCTCGTTAAGTGAGTTTTTTAGCCAGGCACAACCACTAGCTGAGCCTGACGAGGAATTAGTCTACGAGCAGCCAACCCCGCTTAAAGTTGGATTGATGCCGCGGCTTAAAGAAATTTTCAATAGCCTACGTGGCAAGTAGGCTAACGCTATTAAATAAGCTGTTAGTGTTGGCTCTTTTCTTGGAATAAAAAATTGGCAAAAGCCAGCACGACACTGCCAACCATTAACAACAACGACACGGCATTTATCACCGGAGTTGCCCCTTCGCGTAAGCGATCGTACAGCGTGATGGTTAATGGGCTATCGGAGCCAACGAGCATTAAGGTGGTATTGAAATTTTCAAATGACATTAAAAAGCTAATCACGGTCGCGCCGATTATTGCAGGCATTAAGTAGGGTATTGTGATGGTCCTAATCGCTACAAGTTTGCTGGCACCTAAATTAAGGGCTGCCTCTTCAAGCGATAGATCAAAATTTCGCAGCCGTGCGGCGACAATTAACGTGCAAATTGTGGTGATGAAGGCAAATTGTCCCACGACAACCAGCGGTAAACCCGGACGGAATATTTCAAGATCAATGCCCCAAACATCGTCAAAATAATTGGCGACCGACGAACTCATAATTAAGATCGAAACTCCTAAAATCACCCCAGGAATAACCAAAGGTAACAAGGTTAGAATGTAAAGAAAGGTTTTGCCGCGAAAGTTTTTACGTTCGAATAAAAAGGCATTATTAATCGCCAAACCAACTGATAGTATTGTGGTAAAAAAAGCGACCACAAAACTGGTTAAAATGGATTGGTATAACTGACTATCATTAAATAAACCCAGTTTAGGTTCGCTATCCGAAATAAACCAAGCCCAGGTAAATCCTTGCCAGGGTAATGATGGAAACATGCTGTCGTTAAAGGCAAAAATAGCCACCACCACTAAAGGTGCAAACAAAAAGCAAAAAAACAGTGCGACATAGCTTTTATAACTAAATTTAAACAGCTTAGATTGTGGGATCGAGGGGATCATCAGACGAGTTTCCTATGACATAACTTTCGTGAAAGACTGGCGAGTAAGTTTGAGCCCACCCCACACAATTAACGATGAAATGGTCAGCAGTAATACCCCAAATGCTGAGCCTTGCTGCCAATTAAATCGGGTGATGAACTGCGTGAAGATTTGTTCAGTAAACCACAGGCTTGACTTACCGCCGAGTAAAATAGGGGTAAGGTAATTGCCGAGCGTTAGCATAAACACCACAATACAGCCCGAGACAATAGCCGGCTTAGCATGGGGTATAATGACATGCCATAAGACCGACCAGCCATTACCGCCCAAATCATAACCCGCTTCAATATGGCTATCGTCCAGACTTTCTAAGGTGGAAGTTAAAGGCACGACCATAAATAACATGCTGGTATACACTAAACCCAGCATAATAGTGGCATCGGTATATAACATTTCAACCGGGCCATCAGCCCAGTTTAAATACTGCAACCAGGTACTAATTACCCCACTTTCTCGTAATAAGATCATCCAGCCATAGGTTCTCACCAGTTCACTGACCCAAAATGGAATTAAGCACAAAACAAATAACAAACCTTTGGCTCGGCCGCGTAACATTTTTGCGATGTAATACGATACAGGGAATGCGATAAGCAAGGTTAAAATGGTTGCGATAATCGACATCGTCGCGGTGCGAACAAAAGTATTCCAGTACAGAGGCTCGTTAAAAAATTCAATAAAGTTAGCCAGTCCATACTCGTAAACTCGCGGCGCAACTCGCTCTTGCAATGAAATATTGAGCATTGTGAGTTGGGGTAAAATAACTAAAATGATTAACCACAATAAGATCGGGCCCAGTAATAAAATAAGGCCAAGATTAAACGAGGAATTCGTTGCAGGTTGTCGCATCAGCTTGATTACTCCGTGGTCAGGGCGAAGGTTTTTACTTGGCTGGCCGGAAAACATACTTGCAATTTATCGCCCGCTTTTAGCTGCATATAGTTTGCTGTTTGCGGTAGCTTAACTTGCAGCTCGGCGCCTGAGTTTTGCTCTTTTACTAAAATTTGACTGTTAGCGCCATCAAACAAAATGTTTGTTACCTGAGTTTCTAGCAAATTGTGCAAACTGTGATCGCTGGTCGCGTTAGAAATATCAATTGCTTCTGGTCTGACAAAAATTTCGACCTTATCACCAAGGTTCATTTGGGAATTATCCGTGGCATCGCAGTTAAACACTAAACCTGATTCGGTTTTAACCGCCAGTTCGGTGTTTGAAATTGCAGTTATGTGGCCTGTCCATTTGTTACTGTCGCCAACAAAACCAGCGACAAAGGCATTTTTCGGCTGATAATATAATTGCTGTGGATCGCCCACTTGGTAAAATTTACCATGGTTCATTACCGCCACTTGGTCGCTCATTACCAAGGCTTCGGATTGATCATGGGTGATATACACAAAGGTGGTGTCGAACTCTTGTTGCAGCTGTTTTAATTCTACTTTCATGTGCTCGCGCAGCTTGAGATCTAAGGCGCCTAGAGGTTCGTCGAGCAGTAAAACATCGGGATTTAATACCAAGCAACGCGCAATAGCAATGCGTTGTTTTTGGCCGCCGGACAATTGGGATATTTTCTTGTTGCCACTATCGGCTAGGCTTACTCGGGCGAGTACTTCATCTACTTTGCGTTTAGTATCTGCTCGATTAACACCTTGGCGTTGCAAACCATAGCTGATGTTTTGCGCCACATTCATGTTAGGAAATAAAGCCAAATGTTGAAACACCATATTGACTGGACGTTTATTGGGGGCGACCCCAACCATCGATTTCCCTTTGATAAAAATCTCACCTGAAGTTGGATTGTCAAAACCGGCTAACATCCTTAGCAAGGTGGTTTTACCACAACCAGAAGGACCTAAAATTGAGAAAAAACTGCCCTTAGGGATTGAAAATGAAATGTTATCAACGGCGATAAATTCATCAAACCGTCGATAGATGTTTTTGCATTCTAAGTCTAAATTCATATTTTTTAACACTGATTGATATCCACTGATTGATCTCATTCAATAGACTTGGCACAACAGCGGTTGTGCCAAGCATAATACCAATCCCATTAATTAAGTGATCACCTGAGCTTGATAAAATCCATTAATTCTGCGTTGCTCTCATTCCTAATAGCTAGCTATTACTCAATCGAGCGCCTTGTCTAAATTAATTTTCTCCACGCACAGCAAGATCATACATTTAATGTAATTGGTATAAGTGATTTATTTAGCCGCTTTAACCCGGTCTAAAATTTTCCCTTCGATCACTTCTAAACCTGCGGGTACCGGTGGATACCATTTAATGTTATCAATTGCAGCGGTATCAAAACTTGCTTTAAACTTGGCGCTTAAGTTTGCGTTTACGAATTTATCGGCACCTTTTGAAGCGGTAAAATTACCCGCAGCATCGGTGATCATCGCCGCGATTCTTGGTTGCATCACAAAATTTATCCACTGGTAAGCCGCCGATTCATTTTTACTTTTACGCGGAATGGCAAAGGCATCGATCCAGCCTAAGGCGCCCGAAGCTGGCGCAACAAAGTTGATCGCTTTATTGTCGCTATTGAGTTGCCAGCCGCCTGCGTCCCATGCCATGGCCGCGACTGCTTCTTCACTGCGCATTAGGTTCTTCATTGCGTCACCGCCAGACCAGTAGGCTTTGACATTACCTTTACAACTGATTAAGCGCTCACCAACTTTATTCATTATTTGACTATATTTAGCTGAGTCATCGTAAGCAGCAAAGGGATCCATGCCCATCGCAAAAGCAAAACCGATTAAAGTAGGGCGCTTGAGGCGATAGGTGACCTTGCCTTTATACTGGTCATTACATAAATCGGTATAATCTGTTACATCGCTGGCTTTATCGCTATTTACAATTAAGCCCGATGTGCCCCAGACGTGCGGCACGCCATAGGATTTACCTTGATACATCGAAGACTTTTTAGTGGCGTCTAACATGCTGGTAATAATATATTTTTTGTCGATTTTTGAAAAATCAATTGGTTTATAAATATTGAACTCGGCATGGGCGCTTGCTATTCGATCTTGACTCGGCTGAACCAGATCAAAGCCACCACCACGGGTAGCAGATAGCTTAGCAATCATGTCTTCATTGTTTGATTTGGTGACTTCGACATCAATACCTGTGGCTGCCTTAAAGATATCAACCACTTCTTTAGGTGCATATCCACCCCAAGTAAGTAAACGTAAGGTTTCGGCATTGACCACTTGGGGTGTCAGGCACAGGCTAATGCCGGCCATCGTCAGTGAGCTAATTTTAAAAATATTCATTGTTATCTCCGTAATTAAGCTAAATGGCATAAAGCCATGATCAGTATCTTATGGATTAGTGACAATAATATTACAGTCAGAAATGAGAACTACAGATAAGCCACTTTACTTACTCGATGGTTGTAAAAATGACTAAATCAATAATAAATAATTCAAATTCATTCTAGAGTGGTTAGTTAATAAACACAATAAACACTTTGATTTGTGAGTATTTTGGTTCTTTCGTGCTAGTATTTTTAGTTCAGGTTGAAATAGCATGATATAAATATTTTATCACTCGAGCAAAACTAAAAAATTAGCGGCTAACAAGGAACGAGTTGGCTTAGGTCCCAATTTACGAACAATATGGAAATGCTATGGGCGAAATAAAAATATTAGTGGTAGATGACTCACCTTCGATGCGGCAATTGTTAAGTAGCAGTATCACCCAAATGGGCTATCAAAATGTGATGACGCTTTGTGATGGCGCTAAAGCGGTTAAAATATTTGAATCGAAAAAAATAGATCTCGTTTTTCTTGAACTCGATATGCCGGGGCTTAGTGGCATGGATACCTTAAAAAAAATAAAGCAACTGTGTGCTACCACTTACGTTGTTATTATTAGCAGTGCTAGCACTGCAGATAATGTTAAGCAGGCATTTACCCTTGGTGCGAGTGGCTTTATTGTTAAACCTTTCAATTTACACATGATAGAAGACGCGTTAGCCCAGTTTGAGAAGTATTGCGCCAGCTCGCAAGAAGAACAAATTGCCCGTCAAGACCGGCTACGTGCGGCAATGACTTAAACCAGGGTAAGACATTATCATTTAGATATCGATACATCTTACGTAAAGTCGAGGTGAATATGTCCGTATACGCTCAATTTCTCGTCCATGAAAAATACGGTTTACTGCACATACACCGATATATTGATCAATACCGGCGTTTTATTTAAAACGCTTTCGCCGTGTGGCTTAAGCAGTACGGCCACCAGAAAATAGAATTAACTGGACACTTTTGACCGCGAATAGTTACTGGGACAAAACTAACTATTGTAGTCCCATGATATATTCGAAACAATTTTACAACTATCACACTTAAAGTCTATTACCTGGTGCAGTGGCTCTGGCAAAGCCCAATCACCATCACAACCCGGACATCGGCGACTGCGTTCACTGGCTTCATCTTTGCCACCCACTCGATACAAATAATAGTAGGTCGAGATCCCGCTAAGTTGTGAAATTTTGTCGCGTAATGCCAAACCTCGTTGCGTCAAAGAGCTGGTTAATTCGCTGATTTCGGCTAAAGCAGCAAACTCGGCACTGCGTCCATTCATTTGCAATTGATCGCACGCTTGCCAGTCTTGCTGCCAATTAATCAACTGTTTATAACAACCATTGGCCAAGGGTGGTTGGCGATAGAGTGGGATCGGCGAAAAATGATCACCGCATCGTAACGGCGAGCATGTTTGCACATAACTGGTGTACAAAACTTGCCATTGCGGTTGGTGCTTTGGATCGGTGGTATCACAGTGAATATCTTGCCCTAAAATAGTTATTTTTGGTTGTAATATTCCGGCTTTGTTTAAATCTGAAATCGCATTTTTTACCGCTTGATTGTGGTTGCTGTAGGCGAGGGAGTCTTCTTCATGACATAAAATTTGAGTAACGAAAGCACCTTCTTTAAGCAAGGTTGGAAACTCTTGACCTATGATTTGTCCATTGTATTTCAGCTCGGTGATAACGCCTGAAATGGCGCGTTCGGCGGCGGTCATTGTGGTGTCTTCAAAGCACTCAAATTCTAGTTTGGCTATTATCACTGTGAGTTTAATCCTAACTGGGTTGTAATGGCGTTAAGTTGTTGCTTTAGCTGCGTTACTTGATCTTGTAATTGATCAACCTTGGCATTTAATACCGCGACTTCATTGGGAGTCGCTTGGCTGATTTTAGGTGTTGATTGCGAGCTATCATCGACTAAAGCACCTATTTGAGCCGGGCTTAAAGATTCAACTTTGTGTAAAGTTCTAAGTAATATCGGCATCGCAACATGACTGGTTAGTTTTGCCCTAACTAGTGCTACAGTTGGTTTTTTGCCGTTTTGTATCAATTGATTAACAATCGCTATAATTTGATGTTCCATTGAGTTGGCTCTGTTTTTTATCTCAGATGCTCATTTTAACATTATTTAGTGTTTAGATGGCGACAAATTGCGCGAAAAGATCACGGATTTAGCCTTAGCGCAGCATGGCAAAAACGCTGATTATTTGACCTTTAATAATTTTAAAGCACACAGAAAATGCAAATAATTAAAATCGTTATTTTTCAATCGGTTGCGATTGAGCGGTACTGGCCGAACAAACGTTTAAAACTACCGTATTTTATTTTGTTGTTTTTTAACCAGTTAAAGGCCTTAGTGCTAGATGCATGCTCAATTTGGGTTTTTCTTATTAGACTAAAGTCAAATTCACTTAAGAAATGCTATGTATTTAGCCATTTAATGCTAAAAAACCTTGCTAGGACTTAATTAGAATGGTTACTATCAAGTTTCAGCTGTTTTGGTCTGGTTAGACAATTTATGATTGGCAGTGTTAATCATAATTTCAGCTCACTTTTTTTTGAATAGCAATAGTATTAATTTGGAGTTCACCATGGAAATGATTTCTGGTGCGGAAATGGTTATCCGCTCCTTACAAGATCAGGGAATAGATCGAATTTACGGTTACCCCGGCGGTTCAGTTTTAGACCTGTATGATGCATTATTTCAGCAATCGAAAATTGAGCATGTTTTGGTTCGTCACGAACAGGCAGCAGTCCACATGGCTGACGGCTATGCCCGAGCGACCGGTGAAGTCGGTACTGTCCTAGTAACTTCTGGGCCCGGCGCAACCAATTGTATTACTGGTATTGCAACAGCGTACATGGATTCGATCCCAATGGTGATTATTTCGGGTCAAGTACCGACTCAAAATATCGGTGAAGATGCGTTCCAAGAAACAGATATGGTCGGGGTATCACGCCCGATTGTGAAACACAGTTTTTTGGTCAAAAAGACTGAAGATATTGCGTTAACGATCAAAAAAGCTTACTACATTGCTGCGTCTGGTCGTCCGGGACCTGTGGTAGTCGACTTACCAAAAGATATTATTAATCCAGCGCTAAAGTACCCTTACCATTACCCTGAGTCGGTGAGCTTACGTTCATACAATCCGACTGAGAATGGTCACAAACGTCAAATACGCAAAGCGGTTACTGCCTTGCTTGGCGCGAAAAGACCTATTGTTTATGCTGGTGGCGGGGCCGTAGCGGGTAATACCCCTGAACTGTTAAAAACGCTAATTCAGCAACTTGGCCTTCCGGTAACTAATACCTTAATGGGGCTGGGCGTTTATCCGGCCACTGATAAGCAGTTTGTTGGGATGCTTGGCATGCATGGTACGTACGAAGCGAATAATGCGATGCACCACAGTGATGTTATTTTTGCGGTAGGCGTACGTTTTGATGATCGTACGACCAATAATCTAGAAAAATATTGTCCTGAAGCTTTGATCATTCATATTGATATTGACCCGACGTCAATCTCGAAAACGGTGCATGCCGATATTCCAATTGTTGGTTACTCTGAAAATGTCATTACCGATATGTTGCAGATGATTAATGACGATGAATTGGTGCTAGACCAAGCAGCATTAGAGCAATGGTGGCAGCAAATTGAACAATGGCGTTCACGTCAATGTCTTGAGTTTGAAACGAATGACCAGTCATTAAAACCACAACAAGTGGTGCGCGCGATGTATCACGCGACGGCTGGTGACGCCTATGTTTGTTCTGACGTTGGTCAGCACCAGATGTTTGCGGCGTTGTATTACCCGTTTGACAAGCCACGTCGCTGGATAAACTCTGGTGGCTTAGGCACCATGGGCTTTGGTTTACCTGCAGCGATGGGCGTGCAAATGGCCCATCCTGATGCCACGGTTATTTGTATAACGGGTGATGGCAGTATTCAAATGAATATTCAAGAATTGTCGACCTGTTTACAATACGATTTACCGATTAAAGTTATTATTTTAAATAACCGCTCGTTAGGTATGGTTAAGCAGTGGCAAGACATGGTTTATAAAGGTCGCCACTCTCATTCTTATTGGGATTCGGTGCCAGACTTTGTTAAATTGGCAGAAGCATATGGCCACGTTGGCATTAAAGTGGACAAACCTGACGAATTGGAAGGGGCACTTGAACGTTGTTTCGCGCTCAAAGATCGTTTAGTCGTGATGGATATTTCAGTTGACGAAGCAGAGCACGTTTACCCAATGTTAGTAAAGTATGGGGCAATGAATGAAATGTACCTTAGTAAAACGGAGCGTTCATAATGTCTAAAACTGTTATATCGCTGCTGGTTGAAAACGAAGCAGGGGCAACGTCAAGAATTGTCGGGCTGTTCTCACAACGTGGTTACAATATCGAGTCTTTAACGGTGTCGGTTACTCACGATCCATCATTGTCGCGGATGACGCTAGTGACTAGCGGCGATTCTCGGGTGATTGAGCAAATCTTGAAGCAATTAAACAAGCTGATTGATGTACTTAAAGTGTCAGATCTAACCGATGGCGAGCACATTGAGCAAGAAATGTCGCTGGTTAAAGTGGCGGCTGTTGGTGCCAAACGTGATGAAGTTTTACGTTTGGTCGATATTTTTGATGGCAAAATTATTGATGTCACACCGCGGATCTACACGGTACGATTAATTGGTGAAAGCTCTAAGCTTGACGCTTTTGTTAAGCAAATATCTCAAACCAGTGAAATCATTGAAGTGGTTCGCTCAGGTGTATTAGGTATTGCTCGAGGCGAACGCGCCTTAAGACTATAAGCCTTAATACTACAAATCTGACACTATAAACCTTAGTTTTTGGTCTTAGCTTTAAATAAAAAAAGCACTGATTTATTCAGTGCTTTTTTATGTCTAAAGCGCAAGCAATAAAGTCGCGCTAGTTTAAATCATTATTATTTATTGTCTTGCTGCCAGATCCCTGGCGCAATTTTCCCGTTCAACTCTGGGAATTTCTTCGGATCAAATACCGGCTCTAATCCCGCTTTTCTTTGCTGCTGATAATCCTTAATCACCTTAATTGCTAGGTTCGAAAGTAACAGCAATGCCACTAAGTTGACCAGCGCCATTAAGCCCATTGAAGCATCAGCCAGATTCCACACTATGTCTATTTTGGCAACAGCGCCAAACATGACCATTGCGACTACGGCTAATCGAAACAGTGGTAATACTCGGTGATTGTTCTTACTCAAAAACAGCACATTGGTTTCAGCATACGAATAGTTGGCAATGATCGAGGTAAAGCAAAACAAGATTATAGAACCGGCAATAAAGGCGCCGCCCCAATCACCAACATGTGAGTTTAATGCTGCAATCGTTAGACCAATGCCATCACTCTGGCTCTGGGTATCGCCCGCTAGTAAGATAATAGCGGCGGTGGCGGTACAGATCACTAACGTATCAACAAAAACCCCAAACATCTGAATAAAGCCTTGCGAGGCTGGATGGTTAGGGTTTGGCGTGGCACTCGCTGCGATATTAGCAGCACTGCCCATGCCGGCTTCATTCGAGAATAGACCGCGAGCGATGCCTGCTTTCATGGCTTGGGCTATCGCATAAGCGACACCGCCACTGGCAGCTTCTTGCCAGCCAAAGGCACTGTTAATGATCAACATAAATACCGCAGGTACTTTTTCAATATTAATCGCGACCACATAAATAGCAACAACCAGATAGGCGAGTGCCATTATTGGTACGATTATTTCGGACACTCGTGCGATTTTTTTTAGTCCACCCATAATGACCAAACCACTAAGCACCGCTAACACGATGCCGACACTGGTTGGATCAAAGTCAAACACGGTGACCAGCGCGGCTGAAATCGTATTAGCTTGCACGGCGTTAAAGACCAGACCAAAGGCAATGATTAAAAACACCGCAAACAGGGCGCCCATCCACTTTTGGCCAAGGCCTTGAGTCATGTAATATGAAGGGCCGCCGCGGAGCTGGCCTTCTTTATCTCGTACTTTAAATATCTGCGCCAGTGTCGATTCGATCATCGACGTCGACATGCCTAAAAAGGCGATCAGCCACATCCAAAATATTGCGCCTGGACCGCCCGTTGTTATAGCAACGGCGACACCAGCCATATTGCCAGCACCGACACGTGCCGCCATGCTAGTACAAAATACTTGGAAAGATGATAAACCGCCATCACGAGAGCCACCTTGGCGACTAATTTTCATGAGGTGAGTTGCATGGCCAAAATAGGTAATTTGAATAAAACCTAAGCGCAGGGTAAAAAATATCCCAGCTCCGACCAAACCGTAAATTAAAACGGTTTCCCATAAAAGACTATTAATAAAATTAACAATTGTTTCTAACATAAATACCTGCTGTGTTGTACGCGGGGAAAATTTCGCGAAACTTAGCATGTTTAATCAGCGTTGAATATGACTAATTGCCAGTCGCCGACAGGGCGAGCAATTATCATCCGCAGTTGTTTCAATGGTGAATGGGAGGCTGCCAAGTGGTTAACTTAACTTGCTGGTAATGTTAATTATATTATATTTTTTGTTCTGGTATTAACACTAGGAATAAAGGGATATTTTAGGAGGAGTTGTTGTGATCAATAAAAAAGCCACGGTTTACACCGTGGCTTTTGGGTCACTTAAGTTAAGCGACAAGTCGTTCTCAATCCAATATTGTTAGCTTGAGAAAATGCCTTTTAGCATATAGAAAATGCCAATTGATAATACGGCACCTGCTGGCAAGGTAACAACCCAAGAAATAACAATGTTACGGATAACACCCATATTTAATGCGGCAATACCACGTGCCATACCTACACCCAGCACGGCACCTACTAAGGTTTGAGTGGTTGATATTGGCAATCCAGTAGACGAAGCAAGTACCACGGTAGTTGCAGCAGCTAATTCAGCAGCAAAACCACGGCTTGGCGTTAGGTGAGTGATACCTTGACCGATAGTCGCCATAACGCGGCTACCAAAGATCGCAAGACCTAATACGATACCGACGCCACCTAGTGGTAATATCCACCATACTAGTGTTGCTTGCTTGTTTATTTCACCACCGTTCTCAACAATTGATACAACGGCAGCTAATGGGCCAATCGCATTGGCTACATCGTTAGAACCGTGCGCAAACGCCATACAACATGCGGTAACAATCATTAAGATCGCAAAGACTTTTTCAACACTGGCATAGTGCATTTCTTTATCGGCTTTAGGATCAACTTTTAATCGTTTGATCAACACAACGCCAATGAGTCCTACTACTAGGCCAATGCCGCCTGCAGTTAACAGTGCTTCATTGGTTTCGAAATGGATGCCAATATGTTTAAGGCCTTTCTTAATCGTTACTAGCGATAGCATAAAGCCAGACAGCGCCATATAAAATGGGACATAACGTCGTGCGTTTGCTAGCGGATCACTGGTATTGAAAATTAACTTTTGCGCGCTCATGAAGATAAGGTAAGCGAAGATCCCTGAAATTAATGGGGTAATAAGCCAACTGCCCACAATGCCACCAACTTTCGACCAAGTCACTGCGTCAGCACTAACACCAACGGCAGCAAAGCCTACTATAGCGCCAACAATTGAGTGGGTAGTAGATACTGGCCAACCAAGATATGACGCTAATAACAGCCAAATACCGGCGGCTAGTAGCGAGGCAATCATGCCGTATACCAGTAATTCTGGACTATCGACGAAATAAGCTGAATCGATAATACCTTTACGGATGGTTGATGTGACTTCACCACCGGCTAAATATGCGCCAGCAAATTCAAATACCATCGCGATAATAATTGCTTGTTTAATTGTCAGCGCTTTAGAGCCAACAGAAGTGCCCATAGCGTTAGCTACGTCGTTTGCACCAATACCCCAAGCCATAAATAGGCCGAATACGCCCGCCAGTAAAACCAGCTCAAAGCCGTACGTTGCAATGATTTCCATTGATAAAACCTTTTAACTATTATGAACGAGCTAACATTAGCTCTAATTTGTCACCAACGCGTTCGGCTAAATCGGCTAATTCGCCAACCCATTCGATTACGTTATATAAAAAAACCACGTCCACTGGGTTTAGGTCTTGCTCAATTCCATGCAAAGAGTGACGTAATGATATTTGCATTACATCGGTACTATTTTCAATACTGTCTAATTCGACAACTAATTTATCGATAATTTGTAACTCACGGCCTTGAAAGCCGGTTTCTAACAATTCATCAAGTTCGTCAATTGCTTTCACCGCGCAGGCTGATGCGTCGAGGCAGCGCAATAAATATTCCATGAATTCCTGTTGAATAGGAGGTGGAATGACTAACTTTCGTCCCAAAATTCGCCCTGAGATATCCTTAGCAGTGTTGGCAATTTTGTCTTGTTCTGTAACTAAACCTAAAAGATCGGTACGATCTATTGGCATAAACAAGCCTTTTGGCAAGTTCATCCGTAATTCACGTTTTAATTTATCGGCTGATTTTTCCATTTTAGATAATTCAGCACGGATCCCAGTCGCTTTATTCCAATCGTTGGCATAAGCGGCTTCAAAAAATGGCACTAAATGCGAAGCACATTCATGTACTTTGTATATGTGCTCTTGAAGCGGTTTAATTGGTGATTTGGCAAATACTCCAAGTATCGAATTCATCGACATATCCTGACCTTTTTTATTGTGTATACTAGCGTATCAAATTAAAAATCGCGCGCATGTTAACTCAGTTTTAATGACAATAAAACCATTAGGGCTGATCTAACTGCTTAAACTGTGGCAAAAAACGATATAAACTAGTGTCGTGCGGTTAATATACCACTGTGACTCAATAGCGGTGACGATTATATTAAAGTTTTATGACTTTTTTATGACAAGACTAACTTTAATTAGGCTAAATATGGAAAACGAAATTGAGATTAAACTAATTGTCTCAAAAAACATAGAAGAATCATTTAATGAACTCTATAAGAATCAAGGAGTAAAGGTCGTATCTCAACACCACGATCTTGCGAATATTTATTTTGATACTGATGACAAATTGTTGCGTCAATGGGATATGGGTCTTAGGATCCGGGTCAATGGCGGTCATATCGAGCAAACAATTAAGACCGCCGGGCAAGTGATTGGTGGCCTGCACCAGCGTCCAGAATATAATATTGACCTTGATAATACTTTTCCAAAACTGTCGTTGTTCCCATCGTTAATCTGGCCGAACAATTGTAATCTCCCTGAGCTTCAGAAATCAATTAAGCCTTTGTTTTCAACTGACTTTTTAAGAAGAAGTTCGATGCTTATTTATCCTGATGGCAGTATTGTTGATTTGGTTTATGACGTTGGTACTATCACCAGTGATGATAAAAATGTTGAAATTTGTGAAGTAGAGCTCGAATTGGTCAAAGGGAAACCGCAGCTGCTATTTAACTTAGCTCACAAATTAGCCGAGTTAAATCCGCTGCGTTTTGGCACTGTCAGCAAAGCGGCTCGCGGTTATCAATTAGCCAACAGCAGTGTTAACTCGGTAAAATCACTGACGATAGCCCCTGTATTGGCTAATGATACGTTAGAGCAAGCCTATATTAAAACGGTTAGTCATGGTTTAGAACACTGGCAATACCACGTTGAGTTGTTTATTGAATCTGGTGACTACTTAGCGATAAAAGAGCTTAGACAAGCACTGCAGTTAATTATTAAGGCCAATGAACTTTACCAAGATTATTTGGTTAATAGTCAACTAAAGTCATTAACCAAAGAGTTGTTTTGGTTGATGGAACAGCTAGCATTTATTGACCAGTATACTTGGGTCAATCAATTGCTTGCTGGCAATGGCCAAAAATTTAAAAAATTAAACAATCATAAACAGATATTTACTCTATTGGAAAATCAACGTTATCAGTTTAGCGATGTCAATTCGTTAGAGCAGTTATTTACGTCGACTCGACATAGTCATTTAGTATCGCGCTTGATCCAGTGGGTATATTTCAAGCCATGGCGCTTAGATACGGCTGGGGAAACACTTGAGAAGTTTCAACGGATTAAACTTCGCCGTGTTGCAGGGTTATTTTTGGCTCAAGATTGGGAAGCTGTTCAGCAAACATTACCTTATGAAGCCACTTTAACTTACCAAGACTATTTGGCTCAGCGCCAAAATTTGCAACATAATATGCAGGTCGGAATTTGTGTTGGCAATATCTATGAAGTCAGTGCCCGATCAAACTTTAGAGCGCCGTGGCAAGATATTAGCGCTGGCATTGAGCAGTTATTGCAACTAGAGCCCATTTATCAATTACTACGTGATGAGCTGATTACCGATGAAGGTAATATAAAAGAATGGCTGAGCCGTAAGCAGCAGTCGCTGATTGGGGCAATGGAACTTTCACGTAAATCGGCGTTAAAATTAATGCCGTATTGGCAGTAAACAGTTCACCTGATTAGCAAGCTGTTCATCAGACGGACTGTTAATTAGAGCGACGAAGCCAAGGTCATTGTTATTTTCACTAGAAAGATAGCAATGACCTAATTTGTTATACCCCTTAATAAAATCAATCGTTTGACCATCAAGTAATCGGTCGCACTCAATCGTTAGGCTGTTACCTAAGCCATTATCTATCACAAATGTTTGTTGCTGTAATGATGGTTTGATCGTTACCAATGACAACTAACCTGAATGCCGGATAAGCGAATTAGCTCAATAACGCTCTTTTAGCACCTATCAGTGTTGATTTTACTCCCAATAGCCATCTATTGCTTCGTGAAAACGCCTCTGAGTCGTTATGTTCACTGTCTTGCAAAAAACAATGCCAGTCATTGGCTGAACGTTAACAATCTCGGTTACGCCTCCTTGGGGCGGTGTCTTACTGGTGGCTGTCTGGGCTGAATCTTGACTACTACCGCAGCTTAACATCAGCAAACAGTAATTAAGATAAAGAAAGTGTACCAAGACCGTTCAATGGCATAACCGAACGATTAAATTGTAAGTTTGCTTTTAGTGCTGAGGTGTTAGTACAGAGGTTTTAGCATTAAGTGGAGTTGGTACTAAGTGATTTGTTGTGCCTGGCCTAACCGCAGGGTGTAAGTACAGTTCAGTTCAGTTCAGTGAAGTGCAGTTAAGCATTTAATCGCTAAAAAATTACTTCTCAGTTGACTCCATCTGCTTAATCAGCACATCTAACTTTTTGTCCAAGCTTTGATTATAAGCAAGAATTTGAGCATTTTGCTGTCGAAGCTCACGATTTTTAATGCTGGTATCGGCAAAACCAAAGACTCGCTCAGCAACGATTGCGCCAATAAAACCGACTAAGCCTACGCCTATATAAAACATTAACGTTACAATCATTCTGCCACCGAATGAAATGGGGTAATGATCACCAAAACCTATGGTGCTAGCGCTCATTTGCAGGGTCCAAAATGCGTCAGCATAGTTGGTGATGTTGGCACCATTGACGCCAGTTTCAAAATGTAACAGCAGCACAGAAAACAACGAGATTACCAAGTATAAAGAACTGATACTTAAAAGTGCTAAATAGCGCGATTTGTAATTACGCACACCAAATTCATCAACCCGATAAAACCTTGAATTCATTACTCACTCTCCTGTGACGAACTTTTTTTGGCAAACGAAATAAGTTCATCAACCACAATTTTCTTTATCTCGAGCTGTTGCGCAGGGTCTAACTGGTATTTTTGTGCAAGCAATTCATAATCTTGCTGACTTAGTGAAACAGTTAGGCGAGGGCGTTTAGGCCGTCGGGTACATGGCAGACCTAATATATGACGAATTTGATCCGAAGGGCTTACCCCATCTTCTAGCGCTTGGCGGCGAATTTGATATTGAATCTTTTCATCCATATCAAAAGCAACCTGAATCGCTTTAATGGCTTTGTTCGCCCCTTGCCATTTTTGTGGCAAGGACGAATTTTTGGTTGTTTTTGATTTGGTCATAAGGTCTATTGTGATTTTGGCCAGTATTGTCGAATGTCCGAGATCGGGCGATAAAGACACAGTATGACATCTGTTTCGCCGCCTTGATAGACTTCCGCTTCAATCGCATAACGTTCGTCATCACTCACTGCGCTGTATAACTCAAATGAGTCACCTTGGTCACTGCCTTCGTACTGGCTAATTTCCTCGCTGCGGTGGTCTTTTTGATGATAAAAACCAACCGTGGCAAAATCAGTTTGTCGATACAGTTGGCCGAGCCAGTTATTAAATTCTGGCAGCGTTTGTTTTAACTCAAGCTTCGCTTGGCCGGGTTCATCAAACAACTGACTAAACTGATCCAAGTCGAATAATTGCTCGACTTGGTCACGAGTGATTTTAATCGAAAAAACCAATCGTTCGTCATCATCTTTTTCGTATGACATAAAAATTAGCTGGTCATTGTTGCCACGCAATACCCATTCGCTATTCTTATGGTGTTCATACTCGTAGCAATTAACCTCAGTCACTTCAAGGGACTGGCCCTTGAGTTGACTGGGCAGGGCAAAACTGTCATCTAGGCAGATAATATCACCAACGAGTAATTTGTTTGGGTGATCTAACTGCCGTTCGACCGACTTGTTTTGGCCTGATTTGCCAAACAGTTTGCTTAAAAAGCCCATGGCTTAGCCTTGTTTTGCTTTTAAACGTTCTAACACAGAATTAGCGCTGGCTTGCTGCTCGCCAATGCCTGCCTGGGCTAGCTTGTCACGCAATGACTTATCGCTGCCTTCTGCTTCAAGCGCTTCGGCGGCTAGCATTTTATCATCAAAGTTCTGTTGCTTGGCTTTAATGCGTTCGAGCGACTCTTTGGCGCTCAGCAGTTTTGAATTGCTGCTACTAAAATTGGTGGTAATAGCCGCAGTCGCTTTCTGAACACTTTCAGTGGTTTTAACCATGCTCAGTTGGCGTTGGTAATCCGCTAATTGGCGCTCAGTAGTTTTTACTAAGTGCTTTAAACGTTCGGCGCTGGCGCTGAAGCTCTGGTTAGCTTGCAGTTGATCATTAAGTTCAATTTCAAGCGTTGCAATTTTTTCTGCAACTTCTAGCGCTAAGCTTTCATTGCCTTGTGATAATGCTTGAGTGGCATAACCTTCATGTTCACTAACACTGCGTTTTACACGGCTGACTTCGCGTTCGGCTTGCATTTGCTTGGCCATAATGTCAGTTAAGTCGCGTTTTGCTTTGGTTAGGTGGTTTTCTGCATCACGAATTTCTTGGGCAAAAATTCGAGTTGAGTTTGAATCAACAATGGCTTCACCGACTTCGCTGGCGCCACCACGTAATGCACTAATAATCTTTCTAAATATACTCATGATAGTTCTCCATTAAATAAGGTAATCGGCCATTTCATCAATAACTTCTAATGAGTTATCGCTTAAGACCGCAAGTTCGTGCTCGACATCTGATAAGGTCGAATTGACCGACAAGGCGCCAAAAATAACGTATTTGTTATCAATTTTAGAAAAAGAAGATAACGGCATCGGAATGTTCATCTCAACCATCGCTTCAAGCATTTCACTGCGAGTTTTCGGATTAACTTCGTCTTCGCCCCATAAATAGGCAATACATAAAATTTGGTCTTCGGTTACTGAGACAAAAATTGGTAATTCTTCACGGTTAATAATAGTGACTTGCAGTACATCGACTTCACCGGCGATTGGCAAGCAGTCAAAACTAAAACCAGTATGGCTATTGTCGGCAAGTTCATTTAAATAGTTTGCAATAGTGTGGATATTCATAATCTGTCCTTGTGACATAATATGTCTTGAGTAATGAATTTAATATCCCTGACATAATATGTCAAGGCTTGTTTAATAAATACTTAAATAATCTAGTGCTAATTAACCTGATTTTTGGTACTCAGGTTAATTATCTTGATACCAACTGTTATTGAGTCCTTGTTGCGACTCCCATGCTCGTTGATGGTAGCGATAAAGGGTAAAACTGCCAAGCCTATTTACCATAATTTTATCGCGGTCACGATAAAAGTTATTTGAAAATTCAAAACTTGCTTGAATTAAGCCAGGGGTTAACCACTGCTCAAACGGTGCCATTGGTGTCTGAGCCAAGCGTGCTCTGGCACCGACGCCTGTTGGGGTCGCGATAGTCCAACCCCATTCACCAAAACTAGGGACATTTTGATGATATTGTTCAACATTGGCCCAGCCGGCTGCTTTAACTGTATTGCCAATGCTAATAAAGGCTTTTTTTGCATGAAAAGGCGAGGTCGATTGCACGACTAGCGCGCCGTCAGCGCTCAGTAGTTGCTTGAGCTTATGATAGAACATTTGACTATAAAGCTTGTTTAAATCGGGATGGGAAGGATCCGGTAAATCAATAATAATAGAATCAAAGCTGGCATTGTTACTGAGTAAATCATCAATCGCGTTAAACGCATCGTTATATATAATATTGACTCTGGCATCATTAAGCGCATTGCGGTTTAACTTTAGGAGTGCGTCGGCAACCCTTGAGCTAACCACGGCTGCGGGTTGTTTAAATAACGCGATCACTGCGGGATCTAAATCTACCAAGGTCACCTGTTGTGGTTGCCATTTTAGTACTTCGCGCAGTGCTAGGCCGTCGCCACCACCAATGATTAATATATTATCCTGGCGGGCTGAGCTAGCAAGCGCAGGGTAGACCAAAAATTTATGATAAATGTGCTCATCATTGGCTGAAAATTGCAGTCGACCGTTTAAATAGAGGCTATAACTGGGCGTTGCTTGGTTGTTGATATGACGCTCGGTTAAGACGATTTGGGCAAAACGTGATTGTTGTTGGTAAACGACCTTATCAAGATAGAGCAAGTTATTGAGCTCTTTGCTCCATTGGCCGCCATAGCTAAAGATAATAACCACCAACACACTAGTTAGGATGTGGCCGGCAAATAACAGGTTAGAATAATTTATAAACTGACGATAGCGAAGCCAGAACACAAATCCTGCCAGCAAGTTAACGCTAGCGGTGATGCTGGCGCTTAAATTTATTTCAAGCGATAACATTACCGTGATCCAAATAGCGGCACCGAAGCCGGCGCCGATATAATCAGCGCCGTAGATTGTGCCGGTATTATGCACCAAATGTTGACGGTGGATTTGTTCGCGGACTCGGGCGATTAACGGAATTTCCATCCCGATAAAAAAACCCAGCACGGCGCCAATAAAGTATGGGCTGTAATGCGCGAGGTTATATAAGCTTTTAATGATCCCGCCTTGTGGTAATGAGTCGGGCGGAATGTTAAAAGAGTCGGCAATAATTTGTGGCATTAATTGGATAAAAGCTATTGCACCTGAAATCACTAAAATAGCGCTCGCGCCAATGATCGCGATAAATAACTCAAGCCAGGCAAAACCGGTAAAGGCACACGTTATTTTACGGGCCATAAAGGAGCCGGCACCCATTGAAACAATCATAATGCCAATCATGGTATAGATTGCAGACTCAACCGCGCCAATAACCCGTCCGGCATAATGAGACAGCAGATATTCGTAAATTAGCCCGCAACCAGCCAGCACTGCCATGATCGTGATAAGAATGATGTCATCGAGCAAATATGCACGAGACTTGGAGGGGGTTTTCTTAGGTGTGGTTGGATTATTTTGCATTAATATTCGTGATCAGTTTTAGAGTCATAGGATTACAAAAATGTCGTTAAGTGCTTTGCTTTTGTTAGCTTTACTCTTGTCAGCTCAGCTTTGGTTAACAATGTCAGGCAAAATAAAACACTTAACGGTCAGTCGGTTTAAACGCGCAATTATGCCATCAAGGCCATTAGGATTAAGGCAATCGCAATACTTAAAACAAACTCTAGCGTGGCGACGCCGATATTATGTTGTAAATCGACTTCTTCGGTCAGGTTTATGCGTGCTAATACAATGCGTTTAACCAAAGGCACTAGCCCATAAAGTAATGCGACCATGACCGATCCATAGGTTAACCAACCTAAGATGTTGGTGATATAAGCAGTTGGTTGATAGATTAAAAAGTTACTGGCAGCGGTTAACGCAAAACCGATCGCAATTAAGAAACCAGCATGGCGAATAGCCAGTGCAACTTGTCCTTCGATCAGGGCATTTTGAAAACACGCGCCTTGATTTCTTTTACGATAAGCTCGCTCACGTAATCGGGTGACAATAACCAACAGTCCTTGCGAAATGACAAAACCTGACAAAATTGCGATGAGCGTATTGAAATTTAACCCACTGGCCCAGACTAAATTGGCTCTGATGATCAGTGCAGTTGAAATTAAAGCGGCCGCATCAACAATCGCGACACTCATATTACCTTTTTCAATTTCGTCAATTTTATCCAGCCCAGGTAAGGCCCACTTATCATGAATTAAACGACCTGCTTTAATTAATACTAAACCGACTACGCCATAAATGCTCATACCGATGGCTTCGTCAATAAACGACGTCGCAGATTCGCCAGTAATTGCGCCTGTTAGCACAATCGCTAACGCTAATAAACTGCCTGCTAGCGATACCCCAAAGGCGAAATTGTCTTTAGTGGATAGTTCATGGGTGGTATCTACCCCGGCCCATAAGCCAGAAAAAAACCGCATCGCACATAATAAAATAATGGCGATGGTTAAATCGATCGCCAGAAACCCAGCCATCTCGGTATGTTGTGCTATCAATTGTTGTAATTGTTCCATCGTGATCCGTCCTATTATTTTGAGCGACTAACGCCACGTGATGTATTGCTACGGCTATTTCTAAAGCTTGAACTATTTGAATAGCTAGAGCTTGCACGTTGCTTGCTAAATTTGCTTGAAGTGCTAAAACCTTTACCTGCGGCAGTTTGCGCTCGAGAACTACTGCGCGATAGTCCGCTAGCGCCGGCGCGAGATTTACTATAAGGCGTGTTATAGCGCTGGCCGGTACTAAATTTCTTTTTGGTTTTATCCCAAGTCGCTTGTTGCTGTTTACGTTGTTTTGGCGAGCTATAACGATAACGGCCATAGTCGTTGTAATAACTATATCCACGATGGCGGCCCCAGCGATCATAGCCAATCCCACCTGAGGTTAAATTAGAAAACATCGCATACATGCCATACCATTGCCAAAATGAGGTGCCGCTATTCCACGAGCCATAGTTGGGATTGCCAACCAGCTGCGAGCCCGCGCCAAAGTTTTGTGACTGATTGGCCATTTGCTCTTGTGCTTGGCTAATGGAATTAACCCGAGCCAGTGATCCTTGAGACAAATCGGCAATGACATTGAGCGGGTCGCTTAACGCGTCGTTAAAGAGATTAGGGTCAAGCGCTTGATTAAGATTTTCAAGTTCTTCGAGTAATTGCTGTTGGTCGGTGAAATTAGCACTGTTATTACTGTCGTTTACGCGTTGGCGCAGGTTGCTATACAAAGGTCCACTCGTAGTAGCATCTAAAGCTAGCTGCTCTAATAAAGGTGCTAATTGGGGACGTTGCTTGCTTAAAATCTTGGCATATTGGCCCAGTAACATCGCATTACGAATTTTACCTTGCTCGAGCTGTTGTTTAAGCACGGTTAATTTCGATTTGTTTTGTTGCTGTAACAACCCAATGCTGTCAGCCACAGGATCGCTACAGCCAACCCCAAGTGCTAACGTGAGCAGTAAAACTAAAATTCTTATTGGCTGTAGTGCCATAAAGACCTCGTCGGTGATATTGTTGTGTTTTGTTGTAACAGTTTTGACATATTATGTCCAATAAAGGGTGATTAAATGAACCATGACGTTAAATTGGAAAATACATTTGGCTTGTCACAAGCATTATTTTCTTTGGCGTGTCAGCGTTATTATGAGTACAGCGAGCTAAATGATCAACTAGTTCAACAATTAACATCATCAGAACGCGAACTTTTATTGCAATTATTTGGTTTGAGTGATTTTTGTTTTACCCAATTGACCCGTCATCCGTTATGGCTTAATGATATTTTGTCACAACAACTACTTTATAACGACCAGCTCGAGCACAACATGCCACAACGTTTCGCTGAGTTAACGGCTCAGTGTGACAGTGAATTGGCTTTTGATAGCGCGTTACGTCAGTGTCGTAATTTTTATCAATTAATCATTGCTTGGCGCGATTTATGTCACTTAGGTAAGATTGAGCACTCGCTGCGTCATATCTCGGAGTTGGCACAATTATTAATTATTGGCGCCCGTGATTGGTATTATCAATTTTTGGCTAAAACCTGGGGCGAGCCGGTTGATGACAAAGGCGTAACACAACCCTTACTTATTCTTGGCATGGGCAAACTCGGCGGTCGAGAATTAAATTTTTCGTCAGACATTGACCTTATTTTTACCTTCCCTGAGCATGGCCAGACTATCGGTGGTCGTCGCAGTACCGAAAACCAACAGTTTTTCGTAAAACTGGCACAAAAACTGATTAATTCTTTAGATAAATATAACTACGAAGGTTTTGTCTATCGCGTGGATATGCGATTGCGCCCGTTTGGTAATTCAGGACCGTTAGTGGTGAGTTTCAATGCATTGGAAGATTACTACCAATCGCAGGGACGAGAATGGGAGCGTTATGCGATGGTCAAAGCGCGAGTATTAGGCGACGATGGTGCCTTTAGCACCGAATTAAGTGAGCTGTTACGTCCTTTTGTTTTTCGTCGTTACATTGACTTTAGTGCGATTGAGTCATTACGCCAAATGAAGCTGATGATAACCCATGAAGTACGCCGTCGCGGTTTAGTTGACAACATTAAACTGGGGGCTGGTGGCATTCGCGAAGTTGAGTTTATTGTTCAGGTTTTTCAAATGATCCGTGGCGGCCGTGAGCCCTCATTACGTTATCAATCTTTATTAACGACTTTGGATAGTTTTGAAAAATTGGCTATTTTGCCGCCGCAAGTCTGTGCTGATTTACGCAAAAGTTATCTTTATTTACGCCAAGTTGAGCATTATTTACAACAATTTGACGACAAGCAAACGCAAACGCTGCCCGATAATGAACGCGACTGGCAGCGCTTAATTTATTTAATGGCTAATGACAGCCAAGCGCAATTTAGGGCTGAACTTGAGCGCCACCACCGCTTTGTGATCAGTCAGTTTAATGCCGTGATTGGCGATGACAGTCACGACGAGGCCGACGACCAACACAATAAAGAACTGGCGTTATTGCAATTAGTTTATGAGTCGTCTGAAGACTTTGACGGTGAGTCGGTCTTGTTTGAGCTTAAATGCAGTTGTCCGCAGCAATTATTTAGTCAAATACAGCAAATGAAAGTCGAATTAGCCAAACGAGCGATGGGCCCACGTGGCCGTGAGATGCTGTCGCGGTTGTTGCCCAAGCTGTTGTTGGAAATTATTGAGTTTGCCAACGCCGATGTCTTGCTGGGGCGACTCGGGGTTTTGCTTAATAAAATAGCAACCCGAACCGCTTATATTGAGCTGCTCGCGGAAAATCCAGGCGCTTTAAAACAGTTAATTAGCTTGTGCGATGCCAGTGTCTGGATTAGTACTAAGTTAACCGAATTTCCCATTTTATTGGATGAATTACTCGATCCTAAATTGCTTTATAACCCGACGCCATTAGCAAATTATGGCGATGAGTTACGGCAATATTTAATGCGCATTCCGCCCGATGACATGGAGCAAATGATGGAGGGTGTGCGTCAGTACAAACAAGCACAGCAGCTGCGCATTGCCGCGGCAGATGTCACGGGCGCACTGTCGGTGATGAAAGTAAGTGATCACTTAACCTATTTGGCCCAAGCGATAGTTGAACAAACCATAGACATGGCATGGGATCAGCTAACGCAGCGTTATGGTGAGCCGATTCATGATGGCGTTGAACGTGGTTTTGCGGCGCTTGGTTATGGCAAGCTGGGTGGCATTGAATTAGGGTATAGTTCCGATTTGGACATGGTCTTTGTGCATTGCGCCACCCCGAATACGCAAACTAACGGTGATAAGCCGGTTGCGAGCAGTCATTTTTATCTTAAGCTGGCCCAGCGAATATTGCATTTGTTTAATACCCGAACCAATTCAGGGGTCTTGTACGAAGCGGATATGCGATTACGGCCGTCGGGCAACTCGGGTTTAATGGTCTCGCATATCGATACCTTTATTGATTATCAACAGCAAGACGCTTGGACCTGGGAGCATCAGGCGCTGGTTCGGGCGAGGGCGGTTTCCGGCGATCCGTTTTTACAGCAGCGCTTTAATCAGGCGCGCCATGCCATTATTAGTAAAACCCGCGACACGGTAGAGCTGCAACAACAAGTGGCTAAAATGCGCGAAAAAATGCGCAGCCATCTTGGCTCTAAAGATCCGTTGCAGTTTGACCTTAAACAAGATACTGGTGGCATTGCCGACATTGAATTTTTGGCCCAATATATTGTACTCGGTTTTTCTGAGCGTTTTCCAAAGCTGGCGCTAAGTTCGGATAATGTTCGGATTTTTGAGGCGGTGGCCGAGTGTGGTTTACTGCCAGAATCGGTGGCGCAACGATTAAGCGATATTTATTGCAGTTATCGCAATCGTGGTCATCGGTTAGCGCTACAACAATTACCCAATACCGTATCAGTGCCAGAGTTTGAAGCCGACAGAGAATTTGTCACAACGCTATGGCAGCAATGGTTACTCGATCCAATTAGCTAACGTTTTGATAGGAACATCATGAACCTTATAGTAAGGCAAGCACAAAATGGGGACGAGAATCGTATTGCCGAAATACATATTAGTGCGTGGCAGAAGGCTTATGCGGGGATTATGGAGGACAATTTTTTAGCTTCATTGAAGCTTGGCGAGATCATTGATCTGTGGCATCAATCTATCACGCAGGTGAGTCTCGGATCGTTAGCTGTAGTTGAAAAAAATGGGATAATCGAAGGTTTTTCAGTTTTCGGGCCTGCGAGCGATAAAGAGTTGCAAGGTGGCATGGCGTCAGAGCTAGTAGCGATAAATATCTGTCCTAAGTATTGGCGCTCTGGTATGGGGGGAAAGCTGCTTGATTATGTTATTAACGAGTTGCTTAGTCGTGGTTACGAATTTGTTTACCTTTGGGTGGCTACAGAAAATAAAAGAGCTAGGGCGTTTTATCAAGCGTATGGTTTTATCTGTGAAAATCTCACTAAGATAAATGAGAGATTCTCAGGTATTGAAGAAACACGCTATGTTTTAAAATTAGTGACCAACAAGCCGTTGGAATTAGCGCCTAATTCCTGCGGGTGAATATGTGCTTAAGGTATTATCACATATTCGTTTGTTACCATAGCGCCAGCTGAACCTTGGGGAATGAACACCGCAGCAGAGTCTGTTAAAGTTAAAACCCGCAGTTAACTTTAGGTACTTGAGTCAATACTTCGTTGCCGAATTTATTGGTGTTGGTTAAAAAACACTGATTGCCATTGATCACGCGATAGGTGGTCGTCGCACTGTTAGCAATGACGATGCTGTTGCTGCTGATAGTAGAATGCTGATTATAACGGCCATTATTATAAGACGGATTACTGTAATAGTTTAATTTGTTGGCAGGGTAAGTGGTGTAAGTTTTAGTTACCCTGTGGTGGCTTGGCTGAGTGACAGCATCATGAATAATCGCGCCTAGAATAACCCCACCAATCACGCCGCCAATAATGTTGCTATTGCGGTGATGAGAGTGGCGCTTGTGTCTGTTCTGGTTATTAATACGATGCTTGTAATGATGACCATGTTGGTACTTATGATGATTGCCATACTTACTATAGTTGTTGTGATTATTATGGCTGTTATGATTATTTTGACCAGCTATCGCTTGAGGCGTCGCAATAAGAGTAAGGCTTAACAGCGCCGATGTTAGTAAGGTGAATTTCATAATGAGACTCCTAAATAGCTTAAAATATGTAGCCAAGTGCTACTGAGCTATTTGTAGATTGTTCGATAGAGTCCATCATAGTGACTAGATACTGAATTGTAACTGAACCTAAAGGATGATGAGGCGATGATAGAAAACGCTAGCAGAGCAGCCGTGTTAGCTTGCTTGATAGCGTTATAAAAAAGTGCTGTTTGATAATCAGTACTACTGTTATTTAATTTTCAAACTATTCCATAAAAATTTGCCGACTGGGCCTAGCGTACACTCGGCGTTTCTAATCAGTCTTACTTCACCCGACAAATTGGTTTCGGCGTCCGACAGGGAAATGAGCTCTAAGCTGCCATCAGCGAGTTCTTGACTAATTAACGGTCGTGGAATTAACGCCGTGCCCAAGCCTGCTAGCAATAAGGCTTTAAGGGTATGAATGTCTTTGGTTTTTACTTGTTGTTTAGCAGAACTCAATGACAGTCGGTCATTATCAAAACTGAAACTCGTTTGAATTAGGTTGATTGCTGGGTACTGATTAAGATCCGCTGTGGTCTTAATATCTGCGGAGCTTGCCAGCTTTGGCGAAACAGCTAACACGATTTCAAATTCGCCTAACGGCTGAGTAATAAAATCGGCGATGCCATGAAAAACATGAAACCACGCACTGATTGCAATATCGACTTCGTGATTTTTTATTTGCTCAAGTGCTGAAAAACGCGAACCGGTAATAATTTGAAACTCGGTTAAGGGAAATTGTCGCTGACACTCTAATAACACGTCGGAGATGGTGCTGATGGCAAAGACCGGATTATAGGCTATTTTTAAGACAGGTTCGTTGCCTTGGGCGAGTTGGTGACCTAAGGAATCAAGCTGATCGGCGCCGAGTAAAATCTGTTGAGCATGGCGAAAAAAAATATCACCTTGAGCCGTTAGAGATAAGCGATATTGGCTGCGATCAAGTAAGGTAATATTATATTGCTGTTCGAGTTTTTTGATGGCCATTGATAACGCGGGTTGAGTCTTGTGCAAGGCATTGGCAGCGGCTTTTAGGCTACCTAGTTCGACTATTTTTTGGAGTACTCTTAATTGCTCTAAGGTCATGATTTAATCTAATACGTCAATCTATATAAATTTACTTTATCATTATTTTAATTTTATATAAATTTTATTTTTGTTGATAGGGGCGTAAACTAACTTTAATTGTGCGATAAATAAACCAGTGGCAATAAAAATGTTAAATAAATTCAATGTAATAGTAAGAGCAACACTCTCGTTGGCTAGTTTGACTATGCTTGCATCATGTACACCAGAGGTTAGCGAAGACGTTGTTGCTGTGATCCCGGTCGTTAAAATTGTTGATGTTAGTCGTAAAACATCGACCTTACACCAATTCCCGGCTGAAATAGAAGCAAACCAAGACTCTCACTTGGCGTTTCGGGTCAGCGGTGAATTAAAACAATTTTTAGTTAAAGCTGGTAACCGAGTGACAAAAGGTCAGTTATTAGCTCAGTTAGATCCAACTGATTTTCAAATTCAACTTAACGAACGCAAAGCGCGTCATGGCTTAGCTAAAGCGCAGTTTGAGCGCGCTAAGCAATTATTGGCTAAAAGGTTAACCTCGCAAGCTGAGTTTGATCAAGCCAAAGCTAACTTGCTGGTGGCCCGCTCAACATTGCGTAGTGCCCAAACGGCCTTAGCGTACACCAGCTTGCGCGCGCCTTATGATGGTGTTGTCGCTAAGGTATATGCCGACAATTTAGAAAATGTTCAGGCACAACAAGTCATTCTTAACATGCAAAACAGTGACAGTGTTGATGTTTCGATTCAGGTTTCTGAACATGTGATGGCAAATATTGACAAAAAGACTAACTATCAACCGACCATGACCTTCGACTTTGACCCCAAACGCAAACATCTTTTAACCATTAAAGAGTGGGACGCCCAAGCCGATTTATTGACTCGTACTTATAAAGTGGTGTTTAACATGCCGATCCCTGCCGACGCCAATATATTACCTGGCATGACCGGCACGGTTTGGGTCGAAATGGCTAAGGTGACGAAACTTGCTGCTACTGGCACTAATAGTAGAGTGGTGCCTGTCGCGGCGGTATTTTCGGCTGAAGATTTGCCGCTATCGGCGAATAAGCGTTTTGTGTGGCAGGTATTGCCTGATATGACCGTAACCCGAGTGGCGGTTGAAGTGGGGGAAATATCGGGCCAGGGCATTGAAATTATCAGTGGCTTGCAGGGCGACGAGCAAATTGTTGGGGCTGGCGTTCATTTTATTAGTGAAGGCATGACCGTACGTCGCTGGGTTCGTGAGCGAGGTTTGTAATGGATATTGCTAAAATTTCGATTAATCACAAAGTTGTCTGCTGGATGTTCGCGTTAATTTTAGCGATTGGTGGACTAATATCCTATATGGGTTTGGGGCAACTTGAAGATCCCGAATTTACCATCAAAGACGCCATGGTGGTGACTCTTTATCCTGGCGCTAGTCCAGAACAGGTTGAAGAAGAAGTCACTTACCCGATCGAAAACGCGTTGCAGCAGTTGCCCTATGTTGATTTTGTTCGTTCAATATCTTCACCTGGCATGTCACAAATTATCGTCACGATGAAAAGTCATCATCGTAAGCAAGAGCTGCGGCAAATTTGGGATGAGGTAAGGCGCAAGGTTAATGATCTGGCGCCAAACTTACCGGCAGGGGTGATGACTCCTAAAGTCGTCGATGACTTTGGCGATGTGTTTGGGGTATTGCTCGCGGTGTCTGGTCAAGGTTTTAGTTACGACGAACTCAATGATTATGTCAATTATATTCGCCGTGAATTAGTGTTGGTTAACGGGGTCAGTAAAGTTAAAATTGCGGGCCAACAACGAGAGCAGGTGGTGGTCGAAATATCACGCGATAAACTTGTGAGCTTGGGCATTTCTCAGCAACATATCTTTGAGTTATTACAAAATCAAAATACCGTGTCTAATGCCGGGCGTATTAAGGTTGGGCAGGAAAATATTCGTTTTCATTCGACCGGTGAATTTCAAGATGTTAGTGAGTTAGAGTCATTAATTATCTCAAGCCCTGGCAGTGCCAAATTAATTTATTTGGGTGATGTTGCAACCGTACGCCGTGAATATGCTCAAATTCCTACCAATATCATTAACTACAATTTACAACAATCGTTGCTGATTGGCATTTCGTTTAGCAGTGGTAGTAATGTTGTTGATATTGGCAAAAAAGTCGACCAACGTTTAGCCGAGCTTGAATATATTAAACCTTTGGGCATTGAAATAAACGCAGTCTATAACCAGCCAAAAGAAGTCGAAACATCGATTAACAATTTTATCATTAGCCTAGCCGAAGCTGTGGCGATTGTAATTGCGGTATTGTTTATCTTTATGGGCTTTCGCAGTGGCCTGTTAATTGGCGGTATTTTATTGATTACCGTGTTGGGCAGCTTTATCTTTATGAAGTTGGCTGCGATTGATTTACAACGGATTTCGTTAGGAGCTTTGGTTATTGCCTTGGGCATGTTGGTTGATAACGCGATTGTGGTGACCGAGGGTATTTTAATCGGCATGCGCAAGGGGCGCACCCAGCTACAAGCGGCCAGCGATATTGTTAATCAAACCAAGTGGCCATTGTTGGGCGCGACTATTATTTCAATTGTGGCGTTTGCCCCGATTGGGCTGTCTTCTGATGCCACGGGTGAATTTGCCGGCAGCATGTTTTGGGTCTTGCTTATCTCGCTATTGTTGAGTTGGGTAACGGCAATTACCCTGACTCCATTCTTTGCTAGCCTATTATATCGCGACCAACCGGTAACGGAGCGAGATGATGAAGATCCGTATAAAGGCATTATTTTTAATAGCTACCGTGCCTTGTTAGATGGTTGCATGCATTATCGTAAAACGATGCTGGTGGTGTTATTACTGTTGCTTGTCAGCGCGGTGATGGGATTTGGCTTGGTTAAACAATCTTTTTTTCCTGCGTCGAATACCCCAATGTTTTATGTTGATTTGTGGCGCTATCAAGGCTCTGACATTCATGAAACTCAGCGCGACATTGAGCGACTGCAAAAGTATTTATTAGCCAAGCCCGGGGTGGTAGAAGTTACCTCGACTGTTGGCAAGGGCGCGCCACGTTTCATGCTAACTTACGCGCCTGAAAAATCTTACGAAGCCTTTGGCCAGTTAATTGTGCGGGCGGCTGACAGGGAAGTGCAACAGGTAATCATGCGCGATGTGCGTGAGTTTATTAGCGATAGTTTTCCTGATGCAGTCGCTAAAATTAAACCAATGGAAATTGGGCCGTCGACCGACTCTAAAATAGAGGCGAGGTTTTCTGGGCCAAACCCTGATGTGTTAAGAAAAATAGCACTTCAAACCCAAGCTATCATGCGCAGCGACGGTACTATTTTTAATATCCGTCACGACTGGCGTGAACGCACTAAGGTGATTCGGCCGCAGTTTAATGAAGCGATGGCCCGTCGGGTCGGTATTTCTAAGGCTGATTTAGATCAGCTATTATTGGTCAGTTTCTCAGGAAAAACCGTTGGTTTGTATCGTGACGGCACTAAAATGTTGCCAATTGTCGCTAGGCCGCCGGCCGCTGAACGGTTAGATATTGATAGCCTTAATGCGCTGCAAATATATAGCCCAACGCTTAATCGTTATATTCCAATTGCGCAGGTGGTGACTGGTTTTGAAACCCAGTGGGAAGATTCATTGGTGATGCGCCGCGACCGCAAACGAACGATAACGGTTAAAGCCGACCATGACGTGTTAGGTGATGGCACTGCCGCGCAGGCGTTAAACCGGATTAAAGGTAAAATTGAAGCGATAGAGTTGCCTAAAGGTTATAGCTTAGCCTGGGGCGGTGAGCATGAATCGTCAACCAAAGCGCGAGCTGGTCTGATGGGCGGCATGCCTATGGGCTACTTAGTGATGTTTGTTATTACGGTATTGCTGTTTAATTCAATTCGTGGACCGTTAGTGATTTGGGCCACGGTGCCATTAGCGATTATTGGGGTCAGTTTTGGTTTGTTGGTCATGAACGCACCGTTTAGTTTCATGGCGCTGTTGGGCTTGCTGAGCCTTTCTGGCATGTTGATTAAAAATGGTATTGTGTTGGTTGACCAAATAAACATTGAGCTAGCGACTGGCATCGATCCTTATCAGGCAATTTATAACTCTGGTGTCAGCCGAGTACGCCCGGTTGCCATGGCAGCGATAACCACAGTACTTGGCATGATCCCGTTGTTGTTCGATGCTTTTTTCCAGTCAATGGCGGTCACGATTATGTTCGGTTTAGGCTTTGCAACCGTACTAACCCTGATTGTGATACCGGTATTGTATGCGATGGTTCATGGCATTAAGTACCCGAAAAGTTAATCGGGTTGGCTCTGTTCACCTTAAATGTAGCTAGCTTTACAACTAATTGAAAGTGTTGGTGTTTGATAAAGCAAGCTTGATCAGCATGGATGCTGGTCCAGAGCCTCCACGGATGGATTTACGGCGACTTGCTGTTTAAGTGGCCACACTGTCGTACAACAGAGCCAATCGTATTAATTGAGCCCATAAAAAAACCACCGTTATCGGTGGTTTTTATGTTCAGGATGAACGGTATGTCGCAGTGGCATGGATGCCAAGGAGCGACGATGTTCAGGATGAACGGTATGTCGCGCTGGCATGGACGCCAAAGAGCGATGATGTTCAGGGTGAATCAGAAACCCTGCTGTTTAAAGCAAGCGCCTCTAACTAACCCTACTGAGCAATTGGTGCTTATTATAAGTTCACTGAATCTTTTAGTGCTTGTGCTTTATCGGTCTTTTCCCACGGGAACTCAGGACGACCGAAGTGACCGTAAGCTGCTGTTGCTTGGTAAATAGGACGATTAAGGTCAAGCATTTCAATCAAACCATAAGGGCGCAGGTCGAAATGTTCACGGATTAGGTTAATTAATACCTGCTCGCTAACCTTACCAGTACCAAAAGTTTCGATGCTAATTGAAGTAGGATCAGCCACGCCAATTGCGTAAGAAAGCTGTAATTCACAACGTTCAGCAAGACCAGCGGCAACAATGTTCTTTGCAACATAACGGGCTGCGTAAGCGGCACTACGGTCAACTTTTGAAGGATCTTTACCAGAGAATGCACCACCACCATGACGCGCCATGCCGCCATAAGTATCGACAATAATTTTACGACCGGTTAAACCACAGTCACCCATTGGGCCACCGATTACAAAACGACCGGTTGGGTTAATAAAGAACTTGGTGTCTTTGGTTAGCCACTTTTCTGGTAATACTGGCTTGATGATTGTTTCCATGACGGCTTCAATCAAAGCATCTTGCGCAATCGATTCACAATGTTGAGTCGATAAAACAACCGCATCGATGCCGGTAATAATACCATTTTCGTAAGCAAAGGTGACTTGAGATTTTGCATCAGGGCGTAACCATGGCAAGGTACCGTCTTTACGTACTTGCGCTTGACGTTTTACCAAGCGGTGAGCATACGTAATAGGCGCAGGCATTAACTCTTCAGTTTCGTTTGACGCATAACCAAACATTAAACCTTGGTCGCCAGCACCCATTTCACGTGGGTCGCTACGGTCAACACCTTGATTAATATCTGGCGATTGTTTGCCAATAGCATTTAGCACGGCACAAGAGTCGGCATCAAAACCCATGTCTGAATTGGTATAACCAATTTCACGGACTGTTTTACGGGTAATCTCTTCAATATCGACCCAAGCTGAAGTGGTAATTTCACCACCTACCATTACCATGCCTGTTTTGACGTAAGTCTCACAAGCAACACGTGCTTTTGGATCTTGTTCAAGAATTGCATCTAATACTGCATCTGATATTTGATCTGCAATTTTATCTGGATGCCCTTCAGAAACTGATTCTGAAGTAAATAAGTGTTGTGCCATAGTTAATAGCCCTTTTAATGAAAGATGTTTTTACGTCTGGACGGCTATTGTATGTATTTTTTAGTGGCTTGGGTAGTAAATTATTGATTAGAATGCATGCTTAAGATAAATTTTTTGCGCGATGTCACATCATTTTATGGCGCTGCAGGTCATTTAGCTGAACTGATACAAAGGAATTAAACTTGCATGGCTTAATCCTACCTTTATTGTAATTTTAGCGTGATGATTGAAGTTTTTGTTCGATTTGCCGATACTAAGTTATAGCCAAGCAAAATTGATAGGGGGATAAATGGTAAGTCAAGATTTGATATATTCAGTACTACCACGTCAGACAACTCAAGTTGCTCATCAGCCGCGAATGGTTGAGAAAGTAACCAAGCGATCTTCACTAAAGACGATCGATGAAAATGAGTCACCATTAGAGTCTGAATTTAAGGTCGAGCGAAAACGTCGGGGCGACCGACGTGGTGGAGAGCGGCGTACTGACGCCCCTGAAGTGTCCACTGATAATACTGAGCCAAGCGATGATGATAAACCGGCCAGTTTAGATATTTACATTTAGGTTGAGAGTTCTTTGCTATCTTGGCCTGTCCCTTTCTTTGCGCTATTACTCATTGAAACATCTTTGCTTGTTGATAAATTTGTTTCAAAATTATCTAAACCAACATATTCTTAGCTGGTCAATTTACATCATTGTGCGCAAGCATTATAACTTAAGGCCAATTTGTGGTTAATAAATCTTATGCCAAACTCAGCCTAGGGGCTTCTTTACTGATGTTTCTAGCTGGTTTTGTTAGTTCTATCGCCGTTAATTCTGGAGATGAACTGGGGCGCGTTAATTTACTGTATTTAGTGTTGCTTTACGTCGCGTTACCTTTAGTGTCTCTATTGTTGCTGATGGCGTGTTCAATCAAACCGCAAACAGGCTCACTAACGAACATCTTACTGCAATTGCCTATATGGCCACGGTCGTGGCAGGAATCATTACTTGAACTCAAACGTGATGGTTTATTTCAATTTTGGCTATTTGGTCAAAGCCAAAAACAGATGTTGGCCTTTTGCATTGGGGCAATTGTCTCCTTTATGTTAATTTTGCTGGTCAATGATTTATCCTTTGTCTGGCGCAGTACGTTGCTTGGGGCTGAGCAAATTTTTCCGGTATTAAAGGCAATAGCGTGGCCCTGGTCGTTTGTTGAGTCTGCGCAACCAATGTATCAGCTGTTAGCAAGCAGCCAAGATTCACGCTTAAATTCAGATACTCTTACAGGGGCTGATTACGGTGCGTGGTGGAAATTTTTAGTGATGGCGCAACTGGTGTACGGTATTACGCCACGTTTGCTGTTATGGTGCTGGTGCAACTTTCGTTTTAAACGCCAACTTGCCTTACTTAACCGTCCTTTGTCGTCAAAGGCTCGCCCGGTACTTAATCCACAGCCGCAGCAACAACCATTAGCCGAGATTGTAAATAGTGATATTGATTTAACGGGTTTCTCGCTGGTGATATGGGCTGATTTACCACAGGGTTTATTGGCAAAAATAATCGCGATAACTGGACAGCCACAACAAATTTTTGTGGTGGGTGCTTATGGCGATCTCACTCAAGAGCAGGCAGCGATTAATAATCAGCACAATAAATTGGTTATCGTTAGTTCATGGGAGCCGCCGATGGGCGAGCTGATGGATTTTTTAGCCTTAGGGCAAGGCTATTTAATGCCACTTGATTGGACATCAACTGAGTTTAACCAAGTGACTGTTGAACACCTAGCTGAATGGCGTCGTTGCTGCTTTAAATTATCGCAATGGCAATTATTACAATTGGAGCAACTATCATGATGCCACGTTTTGCGGTGGTCGGTCATCCCAATAAAGGGAAATCGTCGGTGGTATCAACATTGGCCCGCGATGACAGGGTGGCAGTATCGATGCAAAGCGGCACGACTGTGGTGGCCGAAGTTTTCGATGTTAACGTTGGCGAGGCCAGTTATCAGTTAATAGATACCCCAGGGTTTCAACGACCGCGCAAAGTGTTGGCTTGGCTCAACGCTACAGCGCCAAGTGCAGATAAACGTGGGGCCAGAATTAATGAGTTCTTGGCCGATCCGCAGTGTATTGCGCAATTTAAAGATGAAATTGAATTATTAGGGCCAATTATGGCTGGTGCGGCGATTTTGTATGTTGTTGATGGCTCGCGACCTTATAGCCGAGAGTACGAAGCTGAAATGGAAATATTACGTTGGACTGGCCAGCCCAGCATGGCGTTAATCAATCCGATTGAAAATGAAGAATTTGTCTCAGTGTGGCAAGACGCTTTGCATCAATATTTTAGAATTGTTCGAGTATTTGATGCGGTAACCGCTGATCTGCAGCAACATATTTCGCTACTTGAAGCCTTTGCCCATATTCATCAGCCGTGGTCGCAAACACTTGGTCTGTTAATAACCGAATTTGGCCATCAAGCACAGCGGCAGCGGCAACAGAGTTGTGAACTGTGCGCTAAGTTACTTGAAGATCTCACTCAATACAGCGTTAGTAAAAAAGTGTTGAACAAATCACAAGCCAGTTCATTGCAGCGCCTGCTCGAGCAACGATATTATCAATGGATGCGCCAGCGTGAATCACAGGCCCATGACAAATTGCAACAGATCTTTCGTCATCATCATCTCAAGCGTCAAGCAAACGAGTTGGCATTGCCCGATGATTTATTCGATACCGACAAATGGTATGGCTGGGGTTTAGATCGTAAACAATTGACCACAGTGGCTGCTATTGCTGGCATGACCGCGGGCGGAGTATTTGATTTGGCCGTAGCGGGGCATTCATTTATGCTCGGCGCAATTGGGGGCGGCATTGTCGGATCGTCAGCAGCATGGTTTGGCGCCGATAAGCTCGCTGCTAGTCGAATTAGAGGAATACCACTTGGCGGCGTCGAAGCGCGTCAAGGACCGATTGCTAATAAGAACTTCCCTTATGTGATTCTTGCGCGAATTTTATATATCTATCGCTTGTTGACTTGTCGAAATCACGCCCAGCGTAGTCAATTAAATTTGGGCGAAGCTGGAATCAACCAGTTATTGGAACAATTAAGTAAGGATGAAAAAAAAGCAATTTATGTTGCTTGTGACCGTCTAAGTCGACAAAAAGATGTTACAGATTTGGCGTTAATATTGGCTCCATTATTTGAAGCTGCACTTGCTAGTGATAGATGACTTATTCGTCATTAAATATTGATATAGAACAATCTAAAACCTCACCTCATTCTAAAGACAAATCAACTAAAAAACTGTTTATTTATCGCATACATACCGTACTGTTAATTAATAATAATTAAGCACTAAAAACATTTTTATTGCTCATTTTTTACGTGTATAATTTGATTGCTTATGGCCCAAACTCACCATAAAGTATTGGTTTCTTAATCATGTCTTATCGATGGAGTCGTTGTGTTGATCGTTAGCTTTTTGCTTATTTAATTGTTTATATTCAATTGCATAAGCAAAGAATTGATCGTTGACACTGCAACAAAAAAAGAACGTGTTCACAATGTTATTTTGAACAGTTTTTTACTCCATTAGTAAGGATGCTCCCAATTAACCGTTGAACTAATTGGTCAAATATACAAGGTACGTAATTTATGAAAACTATCACCGCAGCTCAAAATGCCAAAATCACCAACATTAAAGGTGACGTAAATAGCGATAATGCTGCAACATCGACCTTGCAAACAGGCGATACAATAAACCAAGGTACTGAACTTAAATTGCCACCCGGCAGTGAAATTACCTTAGAGTTAGCTGATGGTAGTCAACAAGTTATAATTGGTGGCGCAAATGACGCGGCCGATGAAGAAAATCTTGATAGTTTTGACGGATTATTAGCCGCAACGGGCGATAATGATTTCCAAGGTGATTTTTCAGATGATTTACCGGCTGACTTACTCGCCGAAATTGCCGATATTCAGGCGTTAATCGAATCTGGCGATGAAGATATCGACCTACCAGCAACCGCTGCTGGTGGCGGTGGTGAAAACGAAGGATTTGGCTTTGTCACTATGGATCGCAGTGGTTCTGAAACACTCGCAGCAGCTGGTTATGATACTGCGGGTACAGCAACTGATGCTGATGAAATTGATGAGTTGTTGGGCAGTACTGCCGCAGCTGCTAGCGAGGTTAATAACGCGCCAACGATAGAGTTTGCCGCTAATAGCTTCACCGAGGACAGCGGTGTTCAGGCGGGCGCGGTTGCTGGTACTTATACCACTGCCGATGAAGAAAATGATCCGCGCACAGTAACGATTACCCCGGGCAGCAATGCCAATGGTCATTACGAATTAGGCGATGCCGGGCAAGTTATTTTAACGCAAGCGGGTGTTGATGCAATTAACGCCGGCGATGTTTTAGATGAAATTTCACTAACTGTTACTCAAGATGATAACAGTAGTTTGACAGATACCGCGACAGCAACGCCTGTTATCACGACGGAAAATGATGCGCCAACAATAGAGTTGACGACGAATAGTTTCACCGAGGACAGCGGTGTTCAGGCGGGCGCGGTTGCTGGTACTTATACCACTGCCGATGAAGAAAATGATGCACGTACAGTAACGATTACCCCGGAAAGTAATGTCAATGCTCATTACGAATTAGGTGATGCCGGGCAGGTTATTTTAACCCAAGCCGGTGTTGATGCGATTAATGCTGGTGAAGTTTTAGATGAAGTCTCGCTGACCGTGACGCAAGATGATAACAGCGCATTATCCGGTACCACGACAGCAACCCCATCTGTCACGACTGTAAATGACCCCGCTATTATCTCGCTAACACCTACTGACGCTACATTCACAGAAAATTCAGTAGCTCCAGATATAAAAATTGCTACAATTGCTGCAAGTGACGAAGATGATGCACTTGTCCTAACGCTTAGTGACACTACAAATTATGTAATTGTTGGTGATGAAGTGTTATTAACCCAAGCCGGCGCAGATTTAGTCAATAGAGGTGAGGATTTACCCGATTTTACTGTTGATGCTAATGGGATAGCCTCGAATATAATTAATCCAGCTGATACTAATCATATCATAAGTGAAATCAGCGATGTGGATGCGGCCAACAATGTTATCTCAGAAAACATCAGCAACGGTGAAGCGGTGGGCATTACAGCCACCGCGACCGATGCCGATGCGGGTGACACGGTGACGTATAGCCTGAGTCAGACTGATATAGACGCCGGTATTTTTGACGTCAACGCGCAAAGCGGTGTAGTGACGGTTAAAGATGCGTCGAGCATCAACCATGAAACAGCCAGCGAGCACACGATCACGGTTATCGCGACGTCATCAGATGGCAGCAGCAACGACACGCAATTTACGATAGCAGTGACCGATCATGATGTCTCTGCGGTACTCGATGCTGATAACGACAGCAGTAACAACAGCGTGTCAGAAA